>CAYNRS010000056.1:0-8186 GCA_964399565.1 uncultured Ignavibacteriaceae bacterium | reverse complement strand
AGTGTCAGGAATTTTGTTACAAATGGCGTTTTTGATTCTTCGGGGGCTTCTTTCGCAAGAGTTTTCAGGAGCGTTGTGGTTTTTTCAAAGCTGGAGCCGAACTCAGCCGATAATCTGTCAAACCCGTCGCCGGCAGGCCCGATGCGTTTCATGATTTCCTGAGTTCTTGTGACGAATTTTGATTGAAAGATAATGTCCGCGAAAACTTGTCGCGTCTCCCCGCTTACGTATCCCAGAAGCCACGCGACGTCGTCCGGAAAATTGAGCTTGCGGTTTGCGTAGAGCTCCAAATCCCGGATGAAAGTTGCGATATTGCGAGTTTCCTTCATTCTTTTTGGTTATACGTCGGAGTTTCCGGTCATCCCTTCGTTGCCCACGATTTCATCATTCTCTTCAGTTCTGTGTCCGGGAGTTTTGCATTTGCGTAATGTCCGGCTGCCAGCCGTTGTCTGACTGTTTCAAAAAGGATGACCGCGCACGCGACAGACACATTCAGGCTCTCAATCATGCCGAACATAGGAACTTTCACAGTCTCATCCGCTTTCTCAGCCGCCTCTTCGGAAACACCTCTGTGTTCGTTGCCAAAAACAAAGGCAATTCTCTGGCTCAAGTCGAATTCATAGAGCAGCCTGGCTCTCTCGTCAACTCTCGTCGCGTAAACCAGAAATCCTTCCTTCCTGAGCTTGGCGTAACATGCTGCGGTGGATTCGAATTTTCTTCGCTCTATCCATTTCTTGGCGCTGGCTGAGCTCTTCTTCCCGATTTCGGGAAACTCTTCATCTGTGTATACAAGTTGAACTTCCATCACGCCCGCAGCGTCGCACGACCGAAGCATCGCGCTCACATTGTGGGGGTCATGGATATTCTCCATCACCACTGTCAAATCAGGCTGACGATGCCGGAGAACGCGCTCGATTTTTGCCAGCCGGCGATCAGTCCTCACGCGGTTCCCCGGAGAAATCTCCGCAGCCGCTTTGGGCCGAGCTGTAAGAGGATGACCGCCGCGACAACTGCAAGAGCTCCAACTATTTGCACTCCGCTCAATACTTCGCCAAGCGCAAAATAAGCAATCACAATGGCAATCACCGGTTCCAGCGTGCTCGCGATGCTGGCTGTTGATGCTTCGAGCGATTTCAGACTCAGGGTGAAGAGCGAGTGCGGAATCAGGATTGACACGATAGCAAACACCCACAAGACACTCCAGTCACCTGCTGTGTACTGCTGACCAAGGATTTTCCATGGTGGATTCACAAACAGCCAAAAGACGCCTGCGAAACCAAACGCGTAGATCAACATCGTCCACGTGGAATACTTCCTCAGGATTCTTTTGCTCGCAATCAAGAGAAAAGCAAAACATACCGACGAGGCAATTCCGGTGACGAGAACCCAGCCGGAAAGCCGGATCTCCGCCGAAGCTCCGCCGCTCACTGCCAAATAACAACCTGCAAGAGCAAGAAACAGGGAGATCATCTTGAACCCTTGAACCTGCTCCTCTCGACTCACAACGACGGAGTACACCATCACCAGCACGGGCGCTGTGTATTGAACCAGAATTGCCGTGGCGACGGTTGATTCCTGGACGGTAAAGTAATACGCAAAATTCGTTACCGCGATGCCGACCACGCCAAGGACGCCAAATTTCGCAATGTCCCGGCGCTCAATGCGAAAAACGGACCGATCGACGATTGCGAAATAGAGGGCCAGGAGGAGGAAGGAAAATGTTGACCGTGTTTGACTGATAATCAACGTCTCGATTTTGGGGTTTGTGGCGAAAATATATTTCGCAAACGAAGCCGAGCCGCCCCAAAAAGAAACGGCGATCACAATGAGCACAAAACCCTGGAAAGAAGAACCGGTGTGTGATGGATATTCAGTTTTCGGAGCGGCCGAGCTCATCCGCAAGGTTTCTGTAGTATTCGCTTTGAGTCTCGTCGCCGGTGATCTGGTACAGGTGGGCAAGCCGCAGCAACAACGCCTTTTTGTTCCCCACATGCTTTACTCCCTCTTTGAGAAACTCAATGAGGACATCAACAGGCGGGATGTTCAAGTCGGGGTCGAAACAGTCCGCCGCGTCCAGGTACGGATCCGGCTCACTCGGCTTTGCTTTTGCGGCTTTTCGGTAATACTGAATTGCCAACTCGAAATTATCGTACGAAGAATATGTCACTTCAAAAACGCTTGCCAGCCACATAAACGTGTCGTAAGCAATCATCGGGAATTCCTTTGCGAGCTTTTCCCCGAACAGACAAAGCTCGTCTGGCGCGAGAGAATTATTCCAGAACAATAAGCGGTACAGTTCGACATCCTGGATGTTTTGAGCGAGAGCATCTTCGAACGCATCGAAAATCTCGTTGAATTCAGTCGAGTTGGCAAACTTGGCGCGTATTTGTTCGGGTGTGAAGCGGGGCATGAAGGGTCAAGTCGGGAAAAGACGTGCTGAACAAAGTAAGAAACCACATGAAGAAAGACAATACGAGATGAACCCGGGCAGCTCTGCCCGCAGTCAGGACTTCAGGACTTTTTTGACGGTTTCAAGCAGCAGGTCAAGCGAGAAAGGCTTCTCTATGTACTCAATGGACGCGTCCGAACTCCAGGCTCCGGCTCCCTGCGCCGCACCAGTCATCATGACGATGGGGATTTTGGACGTCCTGGTCCCTTTCTGAAGCTCTTCAACCATCATAAACCCGTTCATATTGGGCATAAACACGTCGCTGACGATGACGTCGGGATTCTCTTTGTTCGCTTTTTCAAGTCCATCTGCGCCGTCGATAGCCTGGATGATATTGTAGCCCTCTTCGCGCAAGACCCGCACAATGGCTTCCCGGAACGCATCGTCGTCGTCAACCACAAGGACCTTTCTGCTACCTGGATTGTTCGGAATGACCGCCATGAATCACTTCCCGCTCAAGATTTTTTCCACCACTTCAACGAGTTTTGCCATCTGGAACGGTTTTTCGAGATACTCGACCGCAATCTCCGACTTCCATGCACCTGCACCCTGAGCCGCGCTTGTCATCATGATAACCGGGATGTTCGCAGTCTCAGGATCCTCTTTGATATTCTCCACCATGACAAAACCGTTCATGTTGTCCATGTACACGTCGCTTATGATAAGGTCTGGCTTGTGGTTTGAAGCCAGGTCCAGGCCGACAGCGCCGTCTTCCGCTTCCAATGTCATATAGCCCTTCGACCGAAGTGCCATTGCTATCCCCTTGCGCAACGAGCTTTCGTCGTCAACAATCAGGATTTTCTTCATGTAACTCCTTAAGTAATGCGTTGAAAGTAGCAAACGGAGGGACGAAAATCAAGGAAAGTAGAGTATACCATGGGGGAAAGAATGATGTAACCGAAGAACGAACAGTCGTGTCAATACCTATCTCAAGAGCAGCATCTTCTTTGTTTCAACAAAAGTCCCCGCCTGCATCCGCAAGAAATATATGCCGCTCGGATGGACAGCAGCATCCCACGTAACGCTGTAGGCTCCCGCATCCTTGAAAGCGTCGAGCAAGGTAGTTACTTCTCTTCCAAGAACATCGTACACTCTCAAACCCACAAAGGCCGACTGCGCAATCGAAAAATCGATGTGCGTCGACGGGTTGAACGGATTTGGAAAGTTCTGTGAAAGCCAATACTGAGACGGAGCCTCTCCCTCCACGCGTTCTACCGTCACAACGATATTGTCTATCCCTCCAGATTCAAGATAACGCGCCTTGAATTCCTGTAAAAAGAGGTTTGCGATTCGGCGGCTTTGAATGATCAGTGTGTTTTCATTGTTTGAATTCTCGGCGGAACTCGACCAATTGTGGGAACCGGTGATTGTGAACTGCACAGGGTTTACCGTCTCAGCATCGACAATACCATATTTATGGTGCAGGAAGCCGCTATTGACATCCAGTCGCACGTCGACACCACGCGCAAACAGTGAGTCGAATTGCGAACTCTGATCGGTGCGGTTATCCATCACTCCACGTACTTTGCGACCGGCGGCCTTTTTTGCAGAAAGAGCGTTGGCAATGTCCGTTCTCGTAAAGGTCAAAAGAGCAAAATTTATCGAGTGCTCGGCTTTGTTAATGGTCTTAATGATCTGGCTTGTTGTACGATCTGAGGGGCTGAAATACAACTCGACAGGGATTTGGTTAATAACAAACCGATGAGGGATGTTATCAAGTTTTCTGGCACCAAACCGCGAGGTTGCTGAATTGGGTGTTAAGCTTGCGCCGCCCCACATCTCGCTGAACTCGATTGTGAACGCATTCGCCAGGGCTTTATCCTGAATCTCAACGGCATTCTGCAGATCGTCGTTCGTACCCGAATCGGTGACATTCCATGACCCTGTCCACACCCAATCGTCGGCCTCAGAAAGAGTATCCTGATTGTCGAAAACGAAGAACTTATTGTGCATGAGGCCTTCCCCTGCATTGACCGCGTCATACCCGTCATCGATCACCGTAATGCCGGCATTCTTCAGTGTCGTCCACGGCACGGTAGACTGATTGTCTTTTTCACCGATCACGCGAACCTGAACTCCGCGGTTCTTCGCGTTCACAAGTGCCTGAGCTACATTCGCTCCAACAGCATTACCGCTAAGGCTGTACAGACAGACATCAATAGAGCGTGTTGCGCCATTAATGCGGTCGATGACTTTCTGGCTCAAGCTGACGTTGCCTTGAGCGTTCTCGCCCTGAGCCACCGTTGTGTTGACACTCTTGTTGAAATACACATTGATTACTCCACTCGAATTCAGCGAAGAAGTCGACGCAAGATAGTTTGCGGTAAGTGTCGCTCCTGATGTGTTGGCAGACTCGAGCTGGTAATGGTAAATCGTGGCAGATGTTAACCCGTTAACGGTTACCTGATGTTGCGTCACCTTGTTTGTGTCTGTAAGCTGACTACCGTAGGATGACGTTTTTCCGTATCTGACCATTGAGGTGCCGGGAACATCCGTTTGCCAGGTGAATGTGAGGCTTGTCGGAGTAATGGCCGATTCGAAAGGCGCTTGTGAAACAATGCGCGGACCCTGACCCTCAAGAATGATGTCTTCATACGACCGCGGGAGAATTTGATAATTGGTTGTGAATTGGCCAAGAACCCCGACAACATCGAACTGCCCCGACGGCGCGGGCAACCCAACAAGATTTGTCCGCGAGCTTATTCGAATTTGAACAGTCCCTGTTGCGTCCGTAAGCGTGTAGTTAAAACCCGTTCCCGTCACCGACCACGTTGACGTATTGACAGTAACACTGTTGATTCGCATCAGACGGCTTTCATAGGGCTCGGCCGCTGCTTGTGATGTTATCTGGGTTGCCGTTAGAAGCAGCGTGTCAACGCTATTCCCTTCTGATTTCTTTTCAAGGATCGAGCAAGGGGCTAGTTCAAAAAGGTCATTGAATGGCGCAACCAGCCCCAACAAGACCACATCGTCTCCGCGCAAAATGTTGTTGGAAACCGAGGAGTCAAATAGGGCGATCCCCGCCGTTGAATCCTGAAGGTAAGAAGGCCCTCCAAACTCGTTCGCGACAGTGACGATTCCCCGGACCACCGCCCATTTCCCCAACAAAACGTGAGCGCCGTTCTGATCTTTCCGCTTAACAGTACTCATGGCCCGTGGATCTCCGAGGACGAGCATCTTCGACTGGACCTGAAGTGGCAGGTACGATAACGAGTCGGTGCTTGATTGGAAGTTGAACGTGAATTCATCTGTTGTATCGGCGGCCGTTGCCCCGTTGACTGTGATCACAACACTGTCAGTTGCCGCCAATGCGATGTTCGTTACTGTAACAGTGTCAGACAATGGCGAAACATAGGCACTGTCCGGTTTTACGGTAATTGCCGAAGGGGACCAGGTAAATATCTCCGGTTTCTTGAAACGAATCCCCCTAATCGTGTCGCTTTGGGGCTTAAAGGTAAACTGCAAATTCGTCCCGAGGTTGTACTTCCACCTTGGAGGTGAAATTAAGATAGTTCCTTGGCCCTTTGGGGAAGGAGTGACGTCGTAGAAGAGCTCAATGAACTCATTGTTGAATGAAGAGGCGTCGGAGAACTCGCTGATGATGAGCCCTCCCGTGTTCGTATCGGTCATACCGGAGCCAGGATTAGCGTTCGCTACCGTCGCAGAAGAAGACCGCACCCAACTCGCTTCTGTCCCGGCAGGTGCGGACGCATTCACACGTTTAATGTCCTCACCCGCCGACGAAGCCTGAGAAACCGTTGGCCCATCGATTGTCACACTCGAGGAATTCTGTAGTGTGTAATTCTCGAGTCCATTGATTACTGGAAAACCGTTGCTGCCAACGACGGCAAACCCATTTATGTAAAGCGTGTTTGAGGGCAGTGTTACTTGCCAGGCGGCTTCGAATGCCGACTTTGACTGATTTCTGCCTATCACGACATAGCCACCTGCTTCAATGATGGTCCCGACCGGCAATGTAATCGTCACCGATGAATTCGCCTGAACAATCTTGTAACCTGAAATGTCCAACGACTGAGCGAAAACGTCAGAATGCAGGACCGCGCCACAAAATAGCACTTGGATAAACTTTTTCGGGGTTCGGTTCGTCATAGTAGATCAATCCGTCTCATGGTTTCAATATAAAGTTTTTCTCTCGTTTTGCCAGCTAAAAGAAAATGAAATAAAGACCTATGCAGGAAAACGCGGTACACCTATTAATCGAGATGCCTTGGAGGCTTTGCCTTAATTCCGTACATTTCCAAAGCATGACCCTCGTTGCCGTCGCCATCCTGATAAAAAACGGAAAAATCCTTATTTGCCAGCGGAAACGAAACTCGCGCTATGGCCTGAAATGGGAATTCCCCGGCGGAAAAGTCGAAAATGGCGAGTCAGTCCAACAATGCCTGCAGCGCGAGCTCAAAGAAGAACTCTCCATCGTCATAGGGCCAATCAACAAAACTGAAGTCGAATCTTACAATTACGAAGACGGGGGGAGGTTTGAAGTTCATTATTGCTTTGTACGAAACTTCGACGGAGACTTAAAAAACAACGTCTTTGAGGAAGTACGCTGGGTATCTCCAGGAGAGCTTCAGAGCCTTGACCATCTCGAGGGGAATTGGCCAATCATCAGGAAACTCGATGAGCGTGCGTTTGAAGCGTCTTGAAAGAATTCATAAAGGAATTCTGGATTGGTATTCACGAGAAGCACGAGACCTTCCGTGGAGGAGAACGAGAAATCCGTACCGAATCCTCGTGTCCGAAGTCATGCTCCAGCAAACGCAGGTTCACAGAGTCCTTCAAAAATACCCGGAGTTCATCAAGAGATTCCCGACTTTCTCTTCACTCGCCCGGGCCCGCACTTCGACTGTCATTCGAGCCTGGCGAGGCATGGGGTATAATAATAGAGCGGTGAGGTTACAAAAGCTCGCCAGAGAGATTATTCACGTTTATCAGAGAAGGATACCGCGAACGATTTCCAAGCTTGAATCGCTGCCAGGCATTGGCCCTTACACGGCCCGCGCCGTGTCGTGCTTTGCCTTCGGCCAACGTGTTGCGGTCGTGGATACGAACGTCCACCGCGTCTTGCGAAGAATCTTTCCCAAAGAAACCCGAAATCAGAGCATGTGGATTGTCGCTCAGTGGGCGTTACCAGTGCGAAATACTTATTCGTGGAACCAGTCTCTGATGGAGCTGGGGTCGAGGATTTGTGTTGCGAGAAATCCGAAGTGTGGCCGTTGCCCGGTGAGCAAAACTTGCCCAAACGCTTTCAAAAATGAGACTGGTTTCCGGAAGAACGGAGTTCATGAACCAAGCCGGTATGGAATCCCCAACAGAGTCTATCGTGGGAGAATTGTTGAAAGCCTCAGGGATTCGCACCATTCTGTGAAAGCGTTCGCTCTCGGCAAGCGAATTGTGTCTGGGTTTCGCGAAAAAGACAAACCCTGGCTGATTCAACTCCTGAAAAGCCTCGAGAAGGATGGGCTTGTGAGCGTCCGCAATCACCGAAAAGAAGCTGAGGTGTCGCTGGCACGATGACCGGAAAACCAAACAAAAGCATCAGAGAACTTGCGTCTTTGTACGAACGACGGAAAAGCGCGATTAAAGATCGGTTGAAGGATTTCGTTCGCGTCAGAAGCGACGAATATTTCTATGAGCTCATCTATTGTCTTCTCACGCCTCAATCGAGCGCCGAGCACGCCGACAATGCGGTGCGCACACTGAAAAACACCGGATTTCT
>CAYNRS010000055.1:0-8256 GCA_964399565.1 uncultured Ignavibacteriaceae bacterium | reverse complement strand
AGCGGTAATCGAATATGAGCCCGTGAAAGTGAAACCGGAGCAGCTCATTGCTTCCGTCGATGAAACTGGATTTAAGGCGACAATTGGAAGTTCGAAGGTGCAAGAGTCATCTGTAAAAAAATCTAACTAATATCATCATCTCATTCTTTTAGAATACTATCTCAAACATTTCTTGATCGAAGGAGGATTACATGGCTGCAAAGCATCATATCACTCTACAAGTTGAAGGAATGACGTGCGACGGATGTGCCCGCCACGTGGTTGAGGCTCTTAAATCGCTGGCCGGGGTTGAAGAAGTGGAGGTTTCTCATTGGAAATCAGGTCAGGCCCAGATGATAGCTCATAATTCTGTTCAAAACGAGGACATTTCAAAAGCGATTGAGAGTGCTGGATACCATGCGTTCGTCGTAGAGCGTGATAAAAGAGAAGATGCAGTAGGAGATCCTATTTCTTGTTGCAGCTAATGATCCGGCTTTGAGACTTCAGACTCGAACTATCTGACAGGAGCTTGTTATGAAAGAATATCGCTTGGTAATCATCGGCGGAGGCGCGGCGGCCTTCGCGGCGGCAACGAAAGCGAACGACTTTCAAAAGGAAGCGCTCATTATCAACGGCGGCCTTCCCATTGGTGGCACATGCGTGAACGTCGGGTGCGTGCCCAGCAAACATCTTCTTGAAGTCGGCGCACGGTACTACTACGGTCAGCAGCCCATGTTCAGTTCAATTCACACCAATGGGGAGTTTCAGTTTGATTTTCAGAAAGCAATCTCATTCAAGAATGAAATCATCGCTTCGCTTCGAAAGAGCAACTACACCGACGTGGTTGACAACCTCAAGACCGTCGAATACCGGAGCGGAAAAGCAACATTTGTATCCAAGAATGAAGTCGACGTAAATGGCGAGCGTATTCGAGGAGAAAATTTTATTATCGCAACCGGTTCAAAAGCAAAGGTTTTGCCCTTCAAAGACATTGAGAGCGTCAAGTATCTCACGAACATTGAAGCATTGGATCTGGATTACCTTCCGGAGTCCATGATCGTAGTGGGTGGTGGGCCGCTGGGACTAGAATTCGCACAAATGTATTTACACTTCGGCACAAAGGTGACGGTGCTCGAAAAAATGAATCGCATTCTGCCCTTGGAAGAGCCGGAAATCTCTGATGAAATGCGGCGCATTCTCGAGAATGAAGGGTTGGTGATTCACACAAGCGTGGACATTCAGAGCGTGCGTGAAGAGCAAGGAAAGAAAATCGTTGTTGCCAAGGTCAAAAACGAGCAGCGGGAGTTCAAAGCCGACGAACTTCTTCTTGCAACAGGTGTCGAAGCAAACGCCAAAGAATTAGGATTGGAAGAGGCCGGAGTGAGTGTCGATCATCGTGGATTCATTATGGCGAACGATGCGATGCAAACGACGGAAAAACACATCTGGGCCGCGGGCGATTGTGTCGGAAAGCTCGCGCTGGAGACTGTTGCGGCAAAAGAAGGTTCGATTGCAGCCGAAAATGCTCTTACAGGTTCTCGCAAAAAGCTGAACTATGATGAAATACCGCACGCCGTGTTCACGATGCCGCAGGTTGCAAGTGTGGGACTGACCGAACGAGAGTTGATGAAGCGAATCAATGTATGTTCGTGTCGCACTGTGCCGCTCTCGGCTGTTCCCAAAGCAAAAGCCGTCGGTGAGACGCGCGGTGTCATCAAACTCGTGATCGATCCTCACACGAGCGCCATCGTCGGCTGCCACATTGTAGCTCCTGTTGCGGCTGAAATCATTCACGAAGCGGTTCTTGCCCTGCGATACAAACTCACGATTGACGACATCATCGATACCGTGCACGCATTTCCAACATTTAGCGAAGGAATCAAGTTGGCGGCTCAAGCATTCACGCGTGATATCAGTGTAATGACATGTTGTATTGGATAAGCAACTGCAAAAAAGCGCTTTTAACTTCTGAAAGGAATTTACTATGCAATGCGAAACCTGCTCAATGGAAGTTTCTACCTGCGATTCTGTGGTATGAAACCTCCTAAATTAGAACACCTACAGCATGAACAAACCGAGCTGCACCTCTGTCCCAATTGCGCTTCTCGGGTCAAGAATAATACTGAATTAATCAAAAGAATTGCAGAAAATAAGACTCATCGTTAAAACCGTCGAGGAGAAAAAAAAATCATGAATTCATGTTGCATTCTTCCAGTAGAAAAAATTGCCAGTAATGAACACCTGACAAACAGCGAGTGCTGTCTCATCACCGATGTCTCCCAAGCTCCAGCCACGGCTCCATGCCCTGTTTCGAAGACTGTCGGACGAAAGATTCAACGGCGAACGCTCGAGAACCTTCTCAAACCGTACGCCCGTGTACTTCTCGAATCGGTGCAATACTACTATTGCCTTGATCCAAGTTGCCCTATTGTTTATTTCTCGAACGTTGATGTGCGGACGTTCTCGTTTGGTGAACTGAAAGTTCCGGTCTTCGATAAAGATAAAGGTGAGAACACGCCGGCCTGTTACTGTTTCGATTGGACAAGAAAGAAAATCAAAGATCAGATTGTCGAGATTGGCAAAAGCACGGCAGCTGTTGAGATCGCGAAAAAAGTGAAGGCGGCAGAGTGTGCATGCGACATCAAGAACCCAAAAGGTCGTTGCTGCCTTGGCGACGTGAATGCTTACGTGAAAGAAGTGCAAAAAGCAACTGCATGAGGTCAATCCGCGCACCCATGGAAGAATCTATCCCGATCTTGCTGCAATATGGATATGTAGTCTTGGTCGTGGGCTTGCTTGTCGATGCCTTGGGATTTCCATTCCCTGGGGATATCCTCCTGCTTGCGGCAGGCTCGCTTGTTGCGTTTGGTGCATTGACTCTTGCCCTCGTGATACCGCTTGCCATCGCAGCCGTCCTGATCGGAGATAGCATTACATTCGGACTCGGCATGGCGGTCTGTCGCGCGGAGGGAACGTTTCTGTACCGGCTGTATTGCCGTTGGACAAAGTGCACGCTCGCGAGTCGTGATTGCTTTCAGCGCTCATGCAGGGTGTTTGATTCGCTCGGGAAAAAATCCATCATCCTTTCGAAATTTATGTGGGGAATGCGGGAATTCATTCCGGCGCTTGCCGGCCTTTCCGGGATGAGGTTTAGATCGTTTCTTTCGTTGGATGCAGTAGGGGTGTTTTTGTGGGTGGTCTCCTTCGTCCTTGCTGGCCGGTTCCTTGGATCTCAAGCGGAGGTACTCCTTGGGAGTATCCAGAGCATTTCATTGAACCTGGGTTTGCTCTTTGCCATTGGCTATACGATCGTTTTCGGTATCAAAATCTTGAAGCGAAAGCGCCATGGAAAAGTCAAGCCGATTGCTGCTGGAGGCATCAGCATCTGCGGTCATAAAATCTGAATGATTATGGGTTTTCGCCCGCTGCCGAGCGAAAAGTAACTGGACTTGCAAAATCAGTATTTGGCAACATATCAACAAACGACCATTACTTACATAAGGAGAAAAAACAATGAAAGCATTCTGCATGATCATCCTAATGATCTTAGTGTCACTCAAGATGTTTGCTCAGACTAATGCAAAGGCGACAACGCTCAATCTTGAAATCAAAGGCATGACCTGCGGCGGTTGTGTCAAAATGGTTCAGACATCGTTGAAAAAGATTGACGGCGTCGCGGCAATCAACATTGATCTCGAAAATGCGACTGGAGTCATTCAATACGATGCCTCCAAGGTCAAGGAGGAGGCGATTGTCGGAGCTATTGAAAAGGCCGGAGGAACACGGCATTCCTTCAAGGCACAGATAGTGACAGCGAGTGAAAACAATGAAAAGAATGTTCCCGATTGCTGCAAACCCGCAAAACAGAAACAAGATTCTCCTGATTGCTGCGCACCGTCGAAGGGAAACTGAGGTGAAGAACATAAGAACGAGCCTTCTTGGAGCATTGGCATTCAGCGTGTGCTGTGGAGGACCAATCATCCTAAGCTCCTTTTCCTTTACAACGCTCGGCCGGATCACCAGCGACGTGGCGTTCGCATCTTTTGTACTTGCAGCGGGAATTTTTCTAACGATCCTCTGGTACCGAAAGCACCGCAAGCAGAGCTGTGAATGTAAAGATGCTGAGTAGAATAGTTCCTGTATTTATGGTTCACATTTTATCCACAAACAATTCCTTTAAAGGAGGTAAATACCATGAAGCAGTTCAAACTGAAAAAGAACCGTATTACGACGCGCGGCAGGGGCACGTTGTACGCACTGACCGTTCTCATTCTTCTTCCACTTGTCTCGTTCGCGCAAGAGCGAGTGGACAAGATCTCCAACAAGAGCTTCGCCGAAACGGTCAAAGCCGTTGAAACGACGCTGAAGAAAAACGGATTCATGATCGTTGCAACGATCGACCACCAGAACATGCTTACGATGGTCGGAACGAAAATCAAGGGCTCCAAGACCATCGAGTTCGGTAAGCCGGACATGATGAAAATGCTAATGCCAATGGCACAAGAAGCTGGACTTGAAATGCCGGGCCGTTTCTACATCTGGGAAAGTAACGATCGTAAAACAACGGTCAGCTATTACAAACCGTCAGTTGGTTTCAGCAAGTATGGGAACGAGATGATGACGAAAATGGGGAAAGATATGGACGGGATGTGGGGCATGATCGTCGACGAAGCGGCGAAATAATTTCTCTGCTGAATCACTTGCCGCGGGTGCATCCCTTCCTCGCCGCGATCTTTTTGATCGTCGAGATGCACCGTGTTATTTTCTTAAACTTGAAACAGGGCACTTGTTCATGCTTATAACAGGAATCGATATTCTTTTTGTCGCACTCGGTCTTGTGGGTATTGCGATTGGATTCTTGCGCCGCAAACAGGTTCCACCTGCTTTAGCGCCACCACCGAGTTCCATTGAAGAAATTCTCCTCACAGCAGTTGCCCTTCTCGTAGCAGCAGTTGGTCCCAATATACTCGTCGTTGCTCTTACGCCGGGTATGCCAACGATGGACGTTCTAACACAGTACGCCTTACTTCCATCTGTACCTCTTCTGGTCATCGTAATCGTCATTACGGCTCGATTGCGGCTCAAGCGGCTATTGAACAGAATCTGGAGTGGTCTCTGGATCGGCGCTGTTTCTACTGGAGCATTAGACGTCATCCGCCTGACAGGCTTTTCTCTCGGTTGGATGCCGGGCAACATGCCAAGAATGTTCGGCGTATTGATCTTTGATCAGATGGCACTTGGTCCATCCGACCTGTCTGATGTTGTTGGAGGTTTCTATCACTATTGGGTGAGTGCATGTTTCGGACTAACGTACACATTATTGATAGGCAGGACACGCTGGTGGGGCGGACTGATTTGGGGACTGATCATTGAAGTGGGGATGATGACTACCCCGCCCATGGTCGTTGCGATGGACACAGGATATTTCGGATTGAAGTTTGGCTTTGGCGTTCTGGGGACGAGTCTCGCTGCACACATCGTCTACGGAATCGTGCTTGGCATTTTGCTCGAACGTTACACGAAGCACAAACGATGGTTCGTTCCACTTGTTAAAGAGGCTCTCAGAGACTGGCAGCAAAGATCTTCAGCTGTGCGGAAGGTTTCTTTATAACCGAAGAAGTTAGAATCAAAATGAAATCAATTGTTCGCTCTTCGTTATGGATTCAAATTCTTCTGCTGACGGCAGCAGTTCTCACAATCACAACCGCGTCTTGGTTTGCGGTATGTAATCTAACAATGGCATGGCTGGATTTCTCATCCCACATGGTTCTCTTCGCGCTCATTTTGATTGTGAGTACAACAACATCTGCTTTGATGTTGCTGGTTCTGCGCCGAAAGGTCTTTCAGCCGATTCGTCTTATCCAACAATACAATCTGAAACAGGTTGCAGAATGTACGGCAGATGATTGTGCGGTGATGCTCATTCCAGCGGGTTTAATACCCGGAGACGAAATCGGAGAATTGATGCAATCCAGAAACATGATGCTGGAGCGCCTTGCTCGCATGTTGAGAGAAATTCAAAAGAGCTACAAGAAAATAACCGAACTCGAGAAGCTGAAAGACAGCCTGACCCAAATGATCGTCCACGATCTCAAAAACCCGCTTGGCGTTATTCTCCTTGGATTAGATATTTTTCAGAAGAATGCGGGCTTTTCGCATGATCAGAAGAAGGTTTTCTCCCAAGTAAGAACGAGCGGCCAACAGATGCTCGCCATGATTCAGAATCTTCTCGATATCAGTAAGATGGAAGAGGGTAAATTGCAACTGAACTTATCTCGGGTTGATCTGAAAATGATCGCGGCGGAAATCTTCGAGGCACAGAAAACGAACGGTTTGGCAGGAGCTAAATCACTTAAACTTTCAATAGAACCAAATCTTCCCGTCTTCAATGCTGATGAGGATTTACTAAGACGGGTGATTCAGAACCTCCTTTCAAATGCGCTAAAGCACACTTCGCACGGCGGCCATGTAGAATTAAAGATTAAACACGTAAATAACAATTTTGTACGCATAGCCGTGATAGACGACGGCTTGGGAATGCCGAAAGAAGATCAATTGAGGATCTTTGACAAGTTTGAGCAACTCGGCCTAAGAGATGTAAAGCACCGCTCAGGCAGCGGACTTGGATTAACGTTTTGCAAACTTGCCGTCGAAGCACATGGTGGAAGAATTTGGGTTGAGAGCGAAGTAAACCGTGGCAGTACGTTTTTTGTGGAGCTACCAATGTCACTGGTTGCACAAAACTCTCCCACCAGTGCCAAGAAAACCGAGAAAACTAAAGTGAAAGGAGTGGAACTATTATGAATTCTTGCTGCACATTACCCGTTGAAGTAATCGCTGAAGACAAACATAAGCCCGATGAACAATGTTGTTTGGTTACCGACGTCACTCATGCTCCTGCTCGAGCCGAATGTCCGGTTTTAAAAACATCCTCAAGAAAGGTTCAAAGACGTACACTCGAACATCTCCTGAAGCCCGAGAAAGTGGGATCAATTCAGGATATCCAGTACTATTATTGCGCCGATGCGAATTGCAGCGTTGTTTATTTTTCGAATCAAGGCGGCTCAACGTTCAACTGTCGATGATATTGCTGTTAAGGTGTTTTCCAAGGATAAAGGCGATGATGTCAACGTCTGCTATTGCTTCAATTGGACTCGTGCTCGAATAAAAGAAGAAATCACAGCGAGCAAAAAATCGACCGCATCGCTACAAATTGCAAAAGAAGTCAAGGCAGGAAACTGCGCATGCGACATCAAGAATCCCAAGGGCGAATGCTGCCTCGGCGATGTCAACGCGTTTGTCAAAGAATCGTTCAAGATTCAATCAGGCAACAAAAATCTGAAATCTGATTCCAAGAGCGATGAGTTCTCGCCAACCCGCTCCGTTAGATGAAGGCCGGTACTACAATGTAAAGTACGACAATTGCGAACATGTGCGCGAGGATCGCTAGCTCCAAGCCTCTCCACCAGTACAACCAGCCCAGAATGATACCTGCTGCACCGTTAACGGTGACTGCCCTCAGCACCGGATGTGCTACGTCGGGCAGATTACCAACATGCACCAAGCCAAAGATGAACGCAGCCACCAGAATTCCAAGCCACTGCGCGAGCAATTTCGTGTCGCGGCCGAACCAGGAGAGAACCAAGTACGCGACCCAAGCGACTAACGTCGAGAGAAACAAGCGATAGATCAGTTCCTCTGTCACGGCTGAGTAGATCATGACAAGTAGCCGAAATGAAAGCGGTTCAAAACCGAGTTGACGGACGCGGTGCAAACTCGCGCTTTCGAAAAACACATGGTCGATTGTCAACATCAACAGTGGCGTCACAAACCCGAGCAACGGAACCAGCCACCAGGAACGGCGGAGCAAAAGCCGAGATTCAGCTGAGGCCAATGCCAGATTCAGTGGTGTGCCGAGACCAAGGGGAGGTGGTGGCCAACGTATCTTCATGTCATCGAGGTGATTCGAATCGGACAAGAAGCGAGTGTGGGTTAAATATACTTCGGGCAATTACAGGTATCAAGTTGTGCGGCTGCAGGAAAGCCAGGGGCTTAGCCTCGTTGTTCATGCTGTGATTGACTTTTCTATGGTACCTTTCTATATTTTCCTCGACGGGGAAAAGGTAGACCTTTCACGGTATTTTACGCGGAGAACCCTTATCGATGGAACTCAAACAAATTGCAATCCTTCTGGCAGATATTAGCGGGTACACAACGTTCATCAAAAAGCACCGCTCGGCGCTCCTCCATGCGGAACAAATTATAACGGAGTTACTA
>CAYNRS010000054.1:0-8258 GCA_964399565.1 uncultured Ignavibacteriaceae bacterium | reverse complement strand
GGGCAAAAATTTGGCTAAATTGAAAAAGTCCCTATGATTTTTCCCCCGTTTTGAATGTCGAGACCCATCAATATCCTGTTTGTTTCCAGTGAAGTAGACCCATTTGCTAAAACAGGCGGTCTCGCCGACGTCTCCAGCGCCCTGCCAAAAGCCATTAAAGAGCTTGGTCATGAAATTCGTATCATGATGCCTCGTTATCGCTTTATCGGCGAACGCAGATTCAAGCTTCACGACATTATTCGTTTAAAAGATATCCCCATCCCTCTGGGGAACCAGTCTGAAGTTGGTAACGTCAAATCCTCGTTTATCAGCGACCTGAAGGAAAAGGTCCAGGTGTATTTTCTGGACAACGAGAAGTTCTTCGGTCGGGATGGAGTTTACCAAAGCCCGCAGAGCAAGAAGGATTACAAAGATAACGACGAGCGCTTCATTTTCTTTTGCCGAGGGGTCTTGGAAACCCTGAAGAGACTTGGCTGGCAGCCAGACATTATCCACTGTAACGATTGGCAGACGGGATTGATTCCGGCATACCTGAAGACTATTTACGCTGATGATTCATTTTACAAGGACAGCAAGGCCGTCTTCACGATTCACAATATGGCATACCAGGGGGCTTTTCCACATGAGTCATTTGTCAAATCCGGCCTGCCAAAATCGGCCTTTAAAGCTGACGGCGTTGAGGCTTACGGCAAATTCAACTTCCTGAAATCAGGCTTGTTTTATGCCGACTCGATCACTACAGTCAGCGAGAAGTATGCCCATGAGATTTGCAGTTCCAACGAGTTTGGTGCCGGACTCAACGGCCTGCTCGAAAGTCGCAAAAAGGACCTTAAAGGCATCCTCAACGGAATCGACTATCAGACATGGAACCCGCTGACCGACAACCACATATACCGAAAGTATGACGCCAAATCCGTGGAGGCAAAGGTTGACAACAAGAAGGCCCTCTGCAACAAGTTTAATCTTACTTTTAAAGAATCAACCCCGGTTATCGGCGCGATTTGCAGGTTGGTGGAGCAAAAGGGTTTTGAACTCGTTCTCGACATCCTTGATGACTTGCTGAAGCTCGATGTTCAGTATGTTATGGTGGCGTCGGGAGACAAGGAGCTGGAGAAGAAGTTCGAAGCATCTCAAAAGAGGCATTCTCACAAGGTCGGCATTTTCTTCGGTTTTGACGAGGAGTTGGCCCACCTGGTGGAAGCAGGGAGCGATATGTTCCTGATGCCCTCCAAGTATGAGCCATGCGGACTGAATCAGATGTACAGCATGAGGTACGGAACTGTTCCCATTGTGCGCGCCACCGGGGGGTTGGATGACACCGTGGAGGACCATTCGGGGGGAGGAAAAGGAACGGGTTTCAAATTCGAAAAATATGACTCCAAGGAATTGCTCAAAGCCGTCCACCGCGCGCTCAAAGTCTATCAACAGCCCGACGAATGGAAAAAGGTCATGCGCAACGGCATGCTTCGGGACTTTTCCTGGGAACACTCCGCAAAGAAATACATCAACCTCTACAAAGACCTCCTGAAATAACATCGTGAAGTTTGAAGACGTCGGGATTTTTTTCGATAGAGACGGAACTGTCAACGTCGAAGTGGATTTTTTGAGAGACCCGGATGAGCTCGAAATTATTCCGGGGGTGGCGAAGGCCATCCGTGAGGCGAACGAGATGGGGATCAGGGTTTTCATCATTACCAATCAATCCGGCATTGCCCGCGGTTTTCTGACTGAAAAAGACCTGGAAAGAGTCCACGAGAGACTGAGCGCAATACTTTCTTCCGCCGGGGCTCGAATCGACGAAATTTACTATTGTCCCCATCATCCCGAATATGGAAGACCTCCCTACAACATCTCCTGCAATTGCCGAAAACCGAACACGGGAATGCTGAAAACAGCTGCACGCAAGTATGGAATCAAGTTGTCAAAGTCTTTTGTCGTCGGAGATAGGTGCGTGGACATGAAAGCTGGTGAAAACGCAGGGTGTGGGACGGTTCTTGTCCTCACGGGCTATGGTGAAACTGAAAAGCATGAGTGTCGGGCCAACACACGTATAGACCACGTTGCAGGAGATGCCGCACAAGCCTGGACTTATATCAAGGCCGAATTGACAAAAGATAAAAGTGCGAAGCTTCAGAGCCGCCGCAGCATTAAGGAGTTTGGGCGATGAGATTGCTTTCGGGTACTCGGTTTGTCCCCATAGTAGCAGCATTTCTCCTGAGTTGTACCGATGATCCCAATCCTGTTGGGGGATCACTCTTGCCGGCCACGGACCAACCCGTCATGAAGGTCGACACGGTCTATGCTTCATCTCATTCGGTTTCAAGGGATATCCTTGACAATTCAGGCGCACTCAGAATCATGGTGGGTAAGAATCAATTCTACGAGGCGTGGGGTTTGATAAAATTTACGCTCCCCGATTCACTTGTCAATGCTGTCATAACGGACGCCAAGATAACTCTTCGCTCCGGTTATTATTTCGGCGATACTCTGGCGGCGTTGTCATTTGTGGCATATCGTGGAAAGAGGAGCTGGTTCGGCGACTCTCTGACAGTGGATTCCTTAAAGCTTGGGGATTATTTCGACGCTGCCGTTTCGACACCATTCTCCGCAGTTGTCGGTGACACTGACAATGTTCAGTTTTCGATTGATACAGGAATGGTTCGGCAATGGTTTGCCAACATTCCCGACACCAATCAGGTTAATCATGGCGTTATTCTGCAGCCAACAAACTCGGGAATTATCAAAGGGTTCAAATCTTTCAACACACTCAATCCCGAAGACCACAGACCGAAATTGACCATCCAATACACCAAGACCGGAGTGTCCGGCACGGCCGCAATCATCGATGGATCCTATAAATACGTGGCTGATATCGGTCGGGTGAACCTTGTTCAAAACCCTGATCGGATCTATGTGCAAGCGGGCGTGGCTTATAATGGATACATCAATTTCATTTCGACCAGTCCTGTCCCTGCCAGGGCCTCGGTGCACAAGGCCGAGCTGGAGGTTGTGTTGGATTCAAGTTTGACGCGTTTGAACAAGTACAGCGTCGATTCTCTCGCGGCATACTACGTCGGACCAACCGGCGTGGATTTCTTCATACAGGCTGCAGTCAGCGATACGGTCATGATTTCCGGGAAAAAAGTCTACCGGTTCCAAATTCAACAGTATATGCAGCGATGGGTCCGCGGTGCGGCGGCCGGCCTCGCCTTGTTCACATATTCTGAAGCTGACGTCATGGACTTGTTCACATTCTACGGATGGACAGCTTCAAAAGAACTTAGGCCAAGAATCATTGTTACTTATTCGCCAACACAATAACATGGGACCCTCCAGGACCTTCCTCGTTGCTTGCTCAACCATATTTTTCACGTCGTTGAGTCTTTCTTCCGGGCCGACATACTCCAGGTTTGGACTTGGGGAGGTCTTATTCTTTGGAGGGAGCCGAATCAACGCGATGGGCGGTGCCGGGATTGGTCTACTCGGCGAGAGGTTCATCAATAGATATAACCCTGCAGCGTTGGCTCGTATTTCCATGACACGCATTTCGACTGGGTTTGAATACTCTAGAGTTTCATCAGAGGATTTTTCCGGCTCCTCCAATTATGCACGAGGAGACTTTGCCGGCCTGGCGTTTGCGATTCCGTTTTCCAAAGATGATGGAATCGTGTGGTCGTTGGAGTCAACGCCGTACAGTCGGGTCAGCTATGCAGTTCAACGTGCTGATAGTCAACTGGGCGTGCATTCAACGCAGTCCTATTTCGGTTCCGGAGGCCTTTCAACGTTGAGCACTGCGCTTTCCTGGTCGGCGATCAATCAGCTCTCGATCGGTGCGAAATTCAGTTATCTTTACGGCCGCTCACGCCAAACTGCGAAATTCGATTTCATCGATCCGACGTTTGTCGACAGCGATATTTCGCGCTCAACGTATTATTCAGGGTTTTCCTTCACCGGCGGTTTCGTTTACGAAGGAATTTCCGACGCGTTGAATATTCCGTCTTTGAAATCTCTCACCCTCGGCGGAATCTTTTCAACTCCGGCAACCCTCAACGCCGATGATGAAGACATTCTCACAACCGTGCAATCGTTCGACACGACGAGGACGGCATCTTCCACCGTTGATATTCCGTTGGGAATCGGGGCCGGATTCTCATACACTTTTTCCGAGCGTTACGTCCTCACCGGCGATTACGTTGTCCAACAATGGGCTTCGACAAACCTGCCGAAGCTTGGGGCTTCTGAGTTTCGCAACAGTTCGCGATTTGCCATGGGTGTTGAGGTGCTTCCGGAACGGGAAACGGAGTCCTTTTCGCGGCGGGTAGCGTATCGATTTGGTTTTTCCTATCATTCAACCTCTCTCAAGGTCAACGGAGAACCCATTGACGAATATTTCTTTACTGGTGGCGTTGGGTTGCCCATCGCGTTTGAAGCGCGCCTCAACGTGGGATTGCACCTTGGATTTCGCGGAACCACTTCGGCAAACCTCCAAAAAGACACGATTTTCAGACTTTCCTTTTCCCTCAGCGCCAGTGAACCCTGGTTTATCAGGATAGAGGAAGAATAACCATGATTGCCCTTGGAAGCGACCACGCCGGATTCGAGTACAAAGAAAAGATCAAGACTGTCCTTGCGGAGTTGAATATCGCTTGCAGGGATTTTGGAGCGAATTCGAAAGATTCGTCTGATTATCCCGATTTTGCGCACAGTGTCGCTCAGGCGGTTTCTTCGGGCGAATGCGACAGGGGTATTCTTGTATGCGGAACGGGCATCGGGATGTCCATTGTCGCAAACAAACACAGAGGTGTGCGTGCGGCTGCCTGCGAATCTACAACGGCGGCACGATTGGCACGGCAGCATAATGATGCGAACATTCTCACGCTCGGGGAGCGCATTACGGGTTGGGAGACAGCGGCTGACATCGTGCGAACATTTCTGACGACGGATTTCCAGGGAGGAAGGCACGCCAAAAGGATCGGGAAGATCCAGCCTTTGAAGGACTCTGAAATGTTCAAAAAAGAAGCCGAAGAAGGATAGCGAGAGACGATCCAACAATTATCCGTTGAACAACGTTTGAGAATCGTTTTTGAGCTTCACACGATGGGTAGGGAATTGGTTCAGACGAGCATCCGTTCTCTGCATCCTGAATGAAAAGACGACCAAATCGAGGCCGCAGTAAAAGATAGGATTTGTGCAAACCCAAGCGCACATCCTGCTGTTTACGATCGACCAACTTGAAGCGCCTCATATTCCGTATTTTTTGACCGGATCAATTGCAGTCGGTGTCTATACAAACCTCGATTTACCCATGACATTGATGCCGTCATGGAAAAAACTCAATTCTGCAGCTGAACGCAAGTCTCAATGAGACAATTACAAACTCGCGACCCCGAAATCTTTTCGGCAATTCGAAAGGAAATAGACCGACAAAATACGAAATTGGAACTCATCGCCTCCGAGAACTTTGTGAGCATTGCAGTGCTTGAGGCTTTAGGAACAGTACTGACAAACAAGTATGCCGAAGGCTATCCGGGAAAACGCTACTACGGGGGATGCGAGTTCGTTGACATTGCAGAAAATCTGGCAAGGGATCGCGTAAAGAAACTTTTCAACGCTGAGTACGCCAATGTCCAGCCTCATTCCGGTTCACAGGCAAACATGGCAGTGTACTTCACGTTCCTGAAGCCAGGCTCGTCCGTTCTCGGGATGAATCTCTCTCACGGCGGGCATCTCACGCACGGGTCGCCCGTTAATTTCTCGGGGCAGCTTTACAAATTCTCTGCATACGGCGTCTCCAGAGACACCGGGATGATTGATTACAACGAAGTTGCCGACATGGCAAACAAAGAAAAGCCAAAAATGATAACGGTCGGTGCAAGCGCCTACTCACGCAACATCGATTACAAGGCTTTTCGTGAAATTGCCGACCGTGTCGGAGCTTTCCTGTTTGCCGATATCGCCCACCCGGCGGGCCTTATCGCGACTGGACTACTGAACAACCCCCTCCCCCATTGCCACGTGGTCACGTCCACGACACACAAGACATTGCGAGGTCCACGCGGCGGATTGATTCTGATGGGAAAAGATTTCGAGAATCCATTTGGAGCTGTGGCGCCAAAATCCGGACGAAAGAAAATGATGTCCGAATTGATTGATTCCATGGTCATACCCGGCATTCAAGGCGGCCCCTTGATGCATGTCATCGCTGCAAAAGCGGTTGGGTTCCATGAGAATCTCCACCCCGATTTCAGAAACTACTCTCAACAGGTCATTAGCAATGCACAGGCACTTTCCGCGGCTCTGGAAAAACGAGGTTACAATATCATATCCGGCGGCACAGACAATCACCTCATGCTCATTGACCTGCGCAGCAAGAATGTCACGGGCAAAGAGGTGCAGGAAGCTCTCGACCTGTCGGGTATTACGGTGAATAAGAACGCTGTTCCTTTCGACGATAAGTCTCCCCTGATCACAAGCGGAATCAGGGTCGGAACCCCTGCGATGACGACGAGAGGAATGAAAGAACCTGAGATGGAAGCCATCGCCGACTTTATGGACATGGTCATTACCAACCGCACCGTTCCGAGCATTTTTGAGGATGTCAGCAAAAAGGTGAAGGAGTTGTGCATGAAATTCCCCTTGTATCCGGAACTCAGCAATTAGCTAGATGCAATCGGTTCTCACAAAATTCCTGAAAACATCAGCTCCCGAGAACGGTGAAACGAGCCAGAAGGAAATGTCATTCCTTGAACATCTGGAGGAACTTCGCTGGACTTTCATCAAAGCAATTCTTGGCGTCCTTGTTGCCGCAGTCGTATGCGGAATCTATGCTGATTTTATTGTTCAGGACGTCCTGTTGCATCCTTTGAGGTTGGCGGGGCTCAAAGCCCAGGTGTTAAGCCCGTATGGAATCGTATTGCTTTATATGGAGACGGTGTTGATTTGCGGCCTCATTGTGAGTATGCCGAACACGATTTTCTGGCTTTGGCAGTTTGTGGCGCCGGGATTATTGCCGAAGGAAAGACGCTACATTTCCGGTATAGCGATTTTTACATCTCTTTGTTTCTTTGCTGGAGTGGCTTTTGGATATTTTATCGTCTTGCCCACTTCTCTGAAGTTTTTTGCGCAATTCGGAACGGCGAACATCGACCTTAATATTGCCATTGACAGGTACGTCAGCTTTGTGCTTGCTCTCCTTTTGGGCGCCGGTCTTATTTTCGAGCTCCCCATGGTTTCGTATTTTCTCTCAAAGCTGGGTTTGCTTACACCGGCCTTTATGAGACATTACCGACGGCACGCGATTGTGGGCATCCTGATCATCTCAGCGATCGTCACACCTACTCCCGATGTTGTCACGCAGACCCTTTTAGCGCTGCCGATGCTGCTGCTTTATGAACTCAGTATTCTCATTTCGAAGGTTTCTCAAAAGAAGGAACCGGAGATCATGAAGTCTGACCAAACGTGAACCTCCTGAGCACGACATCCATAACTCTCGATTCCATCAAGGAGCCCGTCGCGGACGAACTGAAAACCTTCGACCGGTTCTTCCGCGAGGCGATGCGTTCAAAAGTGGGGCTCGTTGACGTCATTGCCCGTTACATCATTCGACAGAAAGGAAAGCGTGTCCGCCCGCTGCTCGTTCTCCTGAGCGCAAAAGCATGCGGGGAAATCGGCCAAAGCACGTATCGTGCTGCGACACTGGTTGAAATTCTTCATACGGCAACGCTTGTTCACGACGACGTTGTTGACGACGCAGACACACGCCGGGGACTTGCTTCCATAAATGCGGTCTGGAAAAACAAGGTGGCGGTCTTGATGGGCGATTACTTGCTCTCACGCGGGCTTCTCATCTCACTGGAAAGCAACGACTATTATTTCCTCCATTCCACGTCAAACGCCGTCAAGCGCATGAGTGAGGGCGAGTTGCTGCAGATCCAAAAAAGCCGGCAATTAAACATTGACGAGGGAACGTACCTCAAGATTATCGGGGACAAAACGGCATCGCTCTTCAGAACCTGCACGGAGATTGGCTCGGCGAGTACAACAAACGACCCCCACAAGCGCGAGTTGATGCGGGATTTCGGAGAATCTGTCGGAATGGCATTTCAGATTCGTGATGACGTCCTGGACTACGAAGGGAGGAGAAGCATTATCGGAAAACCGACGGGAATCGACATCAAGGAGAAGAAACTCACGCTTCCCTTGATTCACGCGCTGTTCACGGGGCCGCGACGTGAGTCGCGACAGGCACTGCGCTTAAT
>CAYNRS010000053.1:0-8279 GCA_964399565.1 uncultured Ignavibacteriaceae bacterium | reverse complement strand
TTTTTTTCGCGACACAAACGGTAATCTCAACCCCGATTCATCCGAAGAATTCGTCTCCGTCACAGGCACACCCATCGCGCCGGCAGACTCGAGCTCTTTTCTTTCCTCTCATCCGCCGTTGGTTTCCGGAGATCACCGATTTTATGTTGGGATTTCCTATTCACTTGATGAAAACAAGGTCAATGACACCACCTCGACAACTGTTCGCGTCCCATTTGAGCAGGGGTCGGTGATCGTCAACGAGATTATGTACGACCCGCTGACGAGTCAGAACGAATGGCTCGAACTGTATCACCGCGGCTCGCAACCTCTGGACATTGCCAGCTGGAAATTCTCTGACCGCCCGACAACGTCTGGCAGCATCAGCACGTTTACGATTACGACGCAATCGCGCATTATTCAGCCGGGAGATTTCGTCGTCATTGCGGCAGAATCGTCCGTCCTCCAACTCAACACAAATCTTCAATCGACCCTTGCCAATTTCCATTTGTTTATCCTTAACAGAAGCGGAGGGTTCAGTCTTGGCAACGATGGGGACGCCGTGATTCTGAAAGACTTCACAGATAAGACAATCGACAGCGTTTCTTATTCCCCCGTGTGGCATCATCCGGACATCGTGGACAGCAAAGGCCGTTCTTTGGAGCGGATCAACCCGAAGCTCGAATCGAACGATGCGCGTAATTGGAGCACTGCCACAGGCGCTGTTGGGGGCTCGCCCGGAAAAGCCAATAGCATCATCACGACAGGCCTTCCGGTCAATGCATCGCTCACAATCTCGCCCAATCCATTCTCTCCCGACGGAGACGGTTTCGAGGATTTCTGTTCCATCGGCTACAACCTGCCGGCTTCTACTTCGCTCATACGTATCAGAATTTATGACATACGTGGACGTTTGATTCGAACACTAGCAAACGCAGAGTTCAGCGGCGCTCGCGGAGAAGTAATCTGGAACGGGCTTGACGACAACAAGCAGCGGGCAAGAATCGGACCTTATGTTGTTCTTATTGACGCTCTCGACAGTAAGGGTGGAGAAGTTTACTCCGCGAAAGCGGTCGCTGTGGTTGCGGCAAAGTTATAGGCCTTTCGAAGTTTCCTCGTACCACAATGACCTTCGAAAGGTTTCCCGTCACCTTGCGAGGGGCGCGATGAAGCGTGGAGATCCTTCGGAAGGTCAGGTTGTCGCGTTTTTTCCGTATATTCTCCCACCAATGAGTCATGTACCGGATTTAAAAGTTGTTTTCGACCGCGAGCTTTCCACGATAACAGCTCTTCACCGCTCGGGGAAGTCCGGCGTCCGCGTCGCTCTTGCTTTGACCAAACGGCTTGACCGACTCATTACGTCGATCTTCAACGATATTGCGTTCCCGGGGAAACAAAATCTGGTTATCGTTGCACTCGGCGGGTACGGTCGTCGCGAAATGTGCTTTTCCTCCGATACTGACGTGATGTTTCTTGTTCGCGATGAGGATCAGAAAGCACCCGCCGTTGAAGCGATCAAAGAACTACTCCACAGGCTTTTTGACAATGGACTTTCCGTAGGACATAGCTTTCGCTCGATTCGCGAGTGTTTGGGTTTTCAAAAAACCGACATTGAGATTTGGACTTCTCTTCTTGAATCCAGGTTTATCTGCGGTAATAAGCGGACATTTGAAGCGTTCCTCACTGCGATCCAAAAGTCAATGTCTCATGAAGTCAAAGCGAAGTTCGCCTTTACACTCCTCAGGTTTGCCGATGACCGCCACAGAAAATTCGGCGCTTCGACAAAGTTGCTGGAACCCAACGTTAAATTGAGCTCAGGCGGCCTGAGGGACTTGCACACAATTCTCTGGCTTGTGCGGGGAACGGGGACGCTCCCTCTTTCACCAAAAACCACCAACGCTGCCCTTGTTGACCTCTTGAGTGCACGCGCAATACGGCGACTGCAGCCTCCGGGCTTTCTGAAGGCACCTCAACGTTCTTTCGATTTCTTGCTTCGCGTCCGGAACGAAATGCATCTGCAGTCGAAATCTTTACAGGATTCATTGGATTTCCTTTTTCAACCCCAGGTTGCGGAAGGCCTGGGATACCGCAACGCAGGGAACCGCAGCCGTGTCGAGCTTTTTATGCAGGATTACTATGTGGCAGCGCGGGCAATCGACCTCCTGTATCAACGCGTAGCGCGGTGGGCAAGGAGTGAATTCATTGTTACTGCAAAAGCGTCAACATTTAGGAAACTCGATGATAACTTTGACCGTCGCGACGAAAGGATCACTCTCCGGTACAGAAGGAGAACGCTCTCGAATCGACTTGCATTGCAGGCATTCCTCCATTCAGCCACGGCGGATGTTCCGCTTTCGTTCGACATTGAGGATTCTCTCTATCGGTCGTTGAACTCCTTCCGACCCTTAAGGGCTCATGAGGAAGCTGCACTGTTCCGACAACTCTTGAGCTCCAGGAATGTCGCCAGGACATTTCGGCGGATGAACGAGCTTGGTGTGCTTGCGCGATGGATACCCGAATGGGCAGCCATGGTGGCATTTTTTCAGCATAACGTCTACCACTATTATACCGTCGACGAACACACGTTGAATGTTCTGGCAAATGCTGAGGCCCTTGAATCCTCGCCCTCTTCATTTGGAAAAGTGTTCAACTCATTGCAGGATCGCGTTCCCTTGTACCTCGCATGCTTGCTTCACGACATCGCAAAACCAATTCGCATAGGCGATCACGAAATTGTCGGCGTCACCTTAAGCCGAAAAATTCTCGCCAGGCTTGGATACGACGACCTGGCGGAAGATGTGGAGTTTATGGTCCGCAATCATTTGCTGATGGAGCAAATTGCTTTTCGGCGCAACCTCAATGACCCGCAGACGATGATCGACTTTTCGGCAAAAATTCCGACCCTGCGTCAGCTGGATTTTCTGTACGTTCTCACGTACGCCGACCTTGCCGCGGTCAATAAAAACGTATGGACCGAATGGAAGGAGGCCCTGCTTTTCGAACTGTACAGAAAAACGCGGGATGCTCTTGAGCATAAGATGACGCCAGGAGAGATCGAACACACCGCGATAAGAAAACGTCACTCAGCAATACAGGAATTGGTGACAACGCTCGCTGGAAGCGTCTCTGTGCAGGAAGCACAAAAACATCTGATGGGCATCGACAGTTCATCGTATCTCGCCGCCTTCGACGCGGCTGAAATTGCCCAGCACATTCAGGACCTCCGCAAGGGGGATCCTGTCTCGACGATTTTTCGGCACGCGGGGAACTCCACCGAAGTCACAATCCTCGCCAAAGATGCTCCGTTTGCGTTGTCGAGATTTTGCGGGGTGCTTGCGGCCAACGATGCAAACATCATCGATGCAAATGTTTTTACCAGGGACGATGGCATCATTATCGATAAATTCCGTGTTGTCGATGATATTTCCAAATCGCAATTGACTCCTCACCAATGCGAGAAGATCCAGCAGGAGCTTTCGGCTGTCATTGCGGGTGCTGTGCTTATCGATGAGTTGCTCGCCAGACACCGGATGAAGTGGAAACGTCGTTCGCGCCATCACAATCCCAACGTCAGGATTGACGTTGAGTTTGAAGACCATCCCCGCTACACCATCATCGATGTCTTTGCGCCGGATATGCTCGGCTTTCTGTACAGAATCACCACAGCAATCTCGGGACTCGGTCTGAACATATCGTTCGCGAAAATTGCGACACGCGCGGATGGAATAGTGGACTCGTTTTACGTGCTCGACGTGTCGGGAAATACGCTGACGGAAGCCGGGAGAGATAAAGTGAAGACCGAAATCATGAGGGTCATTACCACTCTTACAGAATCGGAGCTCGTTGTCGCATGAGCGGATCAAGGCCAATCGGCGTTTTCGACTCGGGTGTCGGCGGATTGACGGTCGTCCGCGCGCTCATGAAAGAACTGCCCCATGAGAACCTCGTCTATTTTGGAGATACCGCGCGCGTCCCGTACGGACCGAAATCCCCACAGGTCATCCGTGAGTATGCGCTTCAAGACACTGATGTGCTGTTGAAACACGATGTGAAACTCATCGTCATTGCCTGCAACACGGTGTCTGCGGTGGCTCTCGATGTCGTCCAAAAACGGGCGCAGGTTCCCGTTGTGGGTGTCATTATTCCCGGAGCGGAGGCCGCCGCGCATGCAACAAAGAAGAAACGCATAGGCGTCATTGGAACACTCGGCACCGTTCACAGTAACGCCTATGTGAACGCCATCCGTCACATCGATCCTGAAATCCATACTTTCGGGCAGGCATGCCCGCTGTTTGTCCCCCTGGCTGAAGAAGGGTGGACAGACCACAAGGCGACAGAACTTATTGCAAAGGAGTATTTGTTTCCCTTAACCCTTGAAAAGATTGACACGCTTGTTCTTGGCTGTACCCATTATCCATTGCTCAATTCTGTCATCCTGAAAGTCTTCCACAACGACATCGCCCTCATCGATTCCGGTGAGGCAACGGCTCTTTCCGTGAGGCATCTTCTTGAAGAAACCGGGCTTCTTAATTCGAGCACGATGAAGCCGAGATTGCAGTTTTTCGTGAGTGATGTCCCGTACAAGTTTTCCGAGGTCGGCGAGAGATTTCTTGGACAGAAACTGGGAAAAATCGAACGCGTGGCCGGATTTTCGGCCTGATGTCCCCTCTAGCTGAACTCTTCAACACTGCGTTTCGCTCTCTTTTCTTGAAACAAACATGGATTTCCCTTACAATGATACCAAGGAAAGAAATACTCCGGGGGGCGGAAAGGTTTGAGATGAATGAGGTATCTTCACACGTTTTTGTTCTTCTCCTTTGTCATCATTGGGTGCAGGCCGTCGAATGCGCCAATCCAGATTTCCTACCAAATTGCGAAACTTGACGGGAAGGCCCGGCTCGTCGGGCGCGTGACAGATCTCAAAACGAATGAGGTCCTGTGGTCTGCCGTGGTGTCCATCGAGGGAACAAACCTCGGTGCAGACTATAACGGGAATTTCTACATCGACAACATTCCTTTGGGAAAATGCATTGTGAAGGCCCGGGTCATCAGCAACGGGGTTCTTGTCTTGCAGGAGATTGATGTTCGGCCAAACCAGGTTGTACACGTCGATTTTCGGATTGATACTCCGGATCGTGACCTCAAGCCGTAGCTTCAGTGAAGATCGGCCGCTGTTTCGGTTCAACGTAACTTCTCCAGGATCGAACATCTCATAGGCCCTTTTGCCTCGTGCGATTCTTGACACTTGGCGGGAATTCTTTTACCATACCCGAGTCCTCACTTCGAGATTATCATGACCCAAAGTCATGTTTCCCCCATCACCACTGGAGTCACATCTGTCTGGCTCATTGACGACAATGAGGAGTTCTGCACCGTCGTCTCTGCAACATTGAGTGAAAGCGATACGATCCAGTGCACGCAGTGTTTTTCCAGCTGTGAGGCCGCTTTTGAAGCCCTCGAGAAACGAGAACATCCTCCTGAAGTGATTCTTCTTGACATTGGCCTGCCGGGAATTTCCGGCATCGACGGCATTGGGAAGTTACTCGTACTGTCGCCGCTCTCAAAGATCATTATGCTGACGGGCCTCGACAGAGAGGAGAATATCATCCGTTCTCTTGCGGAAGGGGCCTCGGGGTACTTGAGCAAAACGTCGACCGCCCAGGAACTGATCCAGGCGATAAAGGCGACCATGCGCGGAGGGGCGCCCATGGATCCTTTTACCATCCAGAAACTATTGAAATTCTTTTCCCTTCATGGAAACGCAAAAGCTAATTACGACCTCACACGAAAAGAAAAGCAGATTCTGGAGCACGTCCTCGATGGTTTCAGCATCGAAGGCATTGCCCGCAGCCTCAATGTCAGTGTTCACACTGTGAGCACGCATTTGAAACATCTCTACCAAAAACTCGACGTCCATACACGCAGCGCGCTTGCCACAAAGGCGCTGAAAGAGAGGCTGGTGTAGGCTGCCACAGTTCGCCCCAGGGCAATTGTTCTCCTTCCGAAAAAATTCTACCTTGAACATCGATTCATCAACCGGAGACTGCAGATGAACTGACATTTTCTTTCCCTTCCGCTCATCGTCGTCGGCGTGCTGCTATATCATTTTTCCCAGAAGAGTATTCCAAAGGACGCAAATGCCCTCGTGGTTTTTTCCGCGGCGTACGTCGTTGCCGTCGGCTTGTGTGTTGCGCTGTTGTTTGCAACCGGTGAATTCAAAAAGGGACAGGAGCTCCTGCGGAACCAGAATTGGCTTGTCGTGGCTCTTCTCGGCATCTCGGCTATCGCGGTGGAATTTGGCTACCTCTATGCCTACCGGACAGGATGGAGAATAAGCATGACTTCAGTCACAACCGGCGCGTTTGTGACCTCGTCGCTGGCCATCATCGGCGTTCTCTGGTTCAAAGAACATCTGACGCCGTTGAATATTGTTGGGGTCTTCCTTTGCCTTGTTGGTGTCATTTGTGTAATGCAAAGTGAAGCCTTCATGAATGAATCCCGAGTTGTCATTGTCCATCGTCAGGAATAGTTGTGGAGATGAATCAGGAATATCTCAAAAAAGGCGCGTCGCAAGTTACGGAAGAGGACCTCGGCAGGATCCAGAACAATGAACGCGAAATCCATTCAAGGTTTGAATCTGCCGGGCCGCTCACGAGGTTTATTGAGGATGCAAAATTGCTGTTTTCGCTCATTCGCGATTATAGAAACGGCAGGTACAGAAAAATTCCCTGGTGGGCTCTCTCTGCGATAGCTTTTACCTTGCTCTACGTGTTCAATCCATTCGATATTGTCCCCGATGTTCTCCCTGTCGTTGGTTACGTCGATGACGCCGCGGTGTTTGTATTATGCCTTGCTCTTATCGAGCAGCAGTTGCGGGAATACAAACAATGGAAAACAAGCTCGCCATAACGTTCGAGCGAACGTTGTACAGGGGATGGTCAGGGTGACCGTGTCAAAGTTACAAGACTTATGAAGATCGGCAAAACATTGTACGTGACCAACAGGCGTGACTGGCGCGCGTGGCTAAAGAAGAATCACGCTGCCAAAAAAGACATCTGGCTCGTCTACTATCGAAAAGAAAGTGGCAATCCCCGTATACCGTACAACGACGCCGTTGAAGAGGCGCTGTGCTTTGGCTGGATCGATAGTATTTTGAAAAAGGTTGATGCATACCGGTTCGCTCAGCGCTTTTCTCCCCGCAAACCAAAAAGCCAGCTCTCGGCGATGAACCGTGAGCGTGTGAAAAGATTGATCAAAGCAAGAAAAATGACTGCGGCTGGGCTGGAAGCAATCAAACATGAATTTCACCCTCGTCATGTCACGAACGACCATCAGCTTGTCATTCCCGTTTCTATTCGAAAGGCATTGATGAAAGATCCCGGCGCATGGAGGAACTTCAGAAAATTTCCCGAATCGTACAAACGGATTCGAGTGTGGTGGATTGCCGCCGCCAAAAAAAGGCCGGCCGCTTACAAACAACGGCTGCGTTATTTCCTGAAAATGACCGCGCAGAATAAACGGTTCGGCATGGTACAATAGGCAGTTCTGTTTTTCTCAACCAACGTGGCTCCACCGCAATTTGTTCTTCTCTCATTCCGTTGAGCCGACAATGAACCCCCGCTGGAAGAATGCCCAGGATGAAGAGCTGAAGTGTTGGGCCCTGAACAGGGTAAAACTCGCCAGCCGTGAATACCTTGAAGTCAAAAAAACATACTGGCGACGCTTACTGCAAAAGCTCGGACTCCCGGACATCGTCACGAGCGAGGCCAGAGTCCTTGAAGTTGGTTGCGGTCCGGCGGGCATCTTTCTTCTGCTTCCTCCTGAATCTCAAAGCACCCGGTTTTCTATTCTCGACCCGCTTCTTGACCGCTACAAAGAAATGTTCCCCCTCTCCTTCGGCAGGTGCACAGAGATTCATTCAGCATTAGAGACCTGGGATTTTGACTCACAACAATTTTTTGACGTCATCTTCGCCATCAATTGCATCGACCATTGCAGCAACATTCACAAATTTCTGGGACAGCTGCAACGATTGACCTCCAAAGACGGCCGGCTTGTTGTGGCCGTCAATACGCATCAACGACAATGGACAGCACGCTTGTGGACGCATTTGCAGAAACTCATTGAGCCGGAGCACCCTTTTCATTTCACCGCTGACGATTACGCTCAGCTTTTTCAGCAGTATTTTGATATTGAATCACTCCTGGATATCGAAGACGAGATCATTTGGATTAACAATCAGATTGCCAGTAACAGAGAACAACGTGGAATTGGCGATCGATTCATATCTGCCGTGCGCA
>CAYNRS010000052.1:0-8295 GCA_964399565.1 uncultured Ignavibacteriaceae bacterium | reverse complement strand
TAGCTGCTTCACATTCCAGGTATGAAAGTATTCATGCGAAACCAGGCCAAGAAATCCTTGATATCCCTGTGTACTTCTGAAAACGAGCGGACGCATCCCCATAATCGTCGAATTAATGTGCTCCGTCCCCCCACCGGCTGACGGCGTAAGATGGAGCATGAAAATGTATCGGTCATAGGGAAGTTCGCCCCACAATTCCCTGTTCGCCTTAATAAGCTTCGTGATGTCAGCGATAGCTTTGTCGGTGTCAATGTTGCTCTCTCCGTAAACCATGAGGACATGGTTCTTCCCCTCAGCGTGAAACTCGAGATTTTTTTGATTCCCGATTTCCAGGGGACAATCAGCGAGATGCTCATAGTTGGGAGCCGTGAAAACATCTTTTGACTCCTTCACCGCGTCAAGGCCTGTCGTCACGTGCCAGTCGCTGTAGGGCTTCACGGTGATCCGTAGCGGAAGGTTCTTATAAGCGTCGACGTACATGAATGCACTGGCCGGATCGACAAAACCGTGTTCGTCGTTAAGTCCTTTGGTGCGCATGTTGAACTCGTTGGCGAAGACCTTGTAGCGAATGGTGACGGAGCTTCCTCGTTTTTCGACGCGCCAGGTTTGCTTGTCGATTTTCGACCACGGGACCGCTTTTTCGTTCGCGTCGACCGCCGAGAATTCCTGAACGCTTCCGGCAAAATCGAAGATAACGTAGCGTCCCGTGCGCCACGCAGGCATGATGAAGTCCACGCGGTTCTCCCTGGCGGGGAGATTGGTGATTGTAATTTCCAGCTCAAACAAATGAGTTGAAGGCCTGGACATCCCAAGGATGTAATGAATGGACGGAGATTGAGAATGAGCCATAGTGAAAAATAAGAATAGAAGAAGAATGTGTTTAAGAGGTTTCATAATCCCTTCGATTTAAGGTTTGCGGATTGCGCTTCCAAAGTACCGGCGACATCAACGACGATGGGCGAAAAGTAAATGGCATCAGGGTTTTCTCGCTGGTTCTGCCAATCCGTGAGAATTTTTTCAACTTCGGATTTTGAGACAACGCCTTTTTCTGCCATGAGAGGCAGGTGGCCAACAAAGAAGCGATGAACCCACTCCCACACATCACTTTGAGGCCCGCCGAAAAGCTGATTTGGCGTGAAATGAGTGACGCGAACGCCGTATTTGCGGAAAATCGAAGGTATTCTGCCGGTGACATATGGATCTCCGCCGCCGACCCTGTAATAGGCGCGGATAATATCGGGCAACCGGTCAAACGATGTTCCGCGAGGATATAAGGAAAGCCCTTCATACCAGTAGTCCTGAACTGCGATCGTTCCTCCTGGGCGGAGCGCTGAAATAAGGTGCTTGAGAAATTTTTCGGCGTCGGGGACAAAAGCGATAACCCAGCGAACAAAAATGAAATCATAGAATCTCAAAGGCAAATCGGCGTTTTCGGCTTTCCCGCGCAAAAGTTTGAGATTCGTCCACCCATGCGCAGACGACTCTTGTTGAAGCCAGTTGAGGTAAAACTCTGACGGCTCAAGCGCCGTGACTTCTCCATCAGGGCCCACCCGTTCTCGCAGATCCATGGCAGTAAACCCTGGCCCCGAGCCGACATCGAGGCATTTCCATTCCTGTTTGACGCCAATGCGGTCGAAAAAGTTGTCTGTTACTTTTTTCCAGACCCAATGCTGGAAGCGCAGGCGTTCAAGTTCGCCTTCATTCGCGCCGAGGAGATATTCTTGTTTGTTTAGCATACCTGGGAGAGAGGTCGTTGAAACGACTTCAATTCTCGAATTCTTGCGTTAGCCCACGACTTCCACCTGCGCTTCGCTCCGGCGGACATGTAAGTCGTGGGCTCATCTCAAAGTCCAAAAACATGAACCGTTTCAACGGTTTATTCGTTTTCGCACAGCGTTGCTCTGGAGCTCTCTCAACGCATCCGAGGCGATCCATCGAGCAACCGGCGTATCGATGGTGTGAATCTTTTTTGCGCAAGCAATCGCCGCCTTGTTCAGCCGAGCATTTCGTTTCCCGATTTGACGCAGCGCCCAATTCACAGCTTTCTTCACATAATTTCGTCCGTCAACAGCTCCGCGCTTCAAATGAGGAAAGAATCTCATCAGTTTTGGATCCTTGGCTTTTTTGTCATGGACAGCGAGCCAGGCCATCATTGCATAGCCCGCCCTTTTCACGAATTCTCTTTTGTCTTTGCTCCATCGGACAGCCGATTCGTGTGCCCAGGGTGTTTTATCAAAGAGTTTTCCGCACGCGGTGTCGCACACGGCCCAGTTGTCGAACTCCCGAACCCAACTCTCCATTTGCCGTTTCGTAACCTTCCTGGGATCGTCGACTAAGGCGGCAAGAATGCGCGCATCGTGAATCCCCGTTTGCCAGAGTTTGAGCGCAAGTTCGTGGTTTCTGCGATACTTCCGTGCAAGCCGGTGGAGTGCAGGAGCCGCGACACCAAACGCCTTCTTCGCGGTGATGCCGAAGCGCGCCATGCCCTTGACATTGCGACGGCTTCCGTGCGATTTCAAACGTCGGAGGACATTGTTGACGCTAGCGGACATTCGCTTCCAACTGTGCAGACTGATGGGTCATTTCAGTAGAGAGTCTGGAGAAACAGAAAGAGAATCAAGGGTTCTTACTTGTCGGACGCTATCTTCTTTCCCAAAGGTCCAGAGAATATCAATCGGATTTCCTTCCCAATGTCCTGCCTGGGGCCCAATCGCGATGCTATCGATTGGAAATGTTCCTTCTTTGGCAATAACCACATAAGCGTCTCCGTGTAACAAATCGATGCCAAGCGCCGCTGCAACACCGATTCCTGCTCCGAGCGCAAGGTGGGGATTTCTGAGCAACCTTCCCACAGCCGTGGTAAAATCCTTGTCTGAACTTGTCATGCCCGTTTCCATAACATGCTTCGTGGTATCTCTGGTCGCTCTTTTAAGAGAATCGGGAATTGCGGTCGTGTCGATTTTCAACGCGTAGAGGAGTCTGCGCCGGGTATCCTCAATGGAATGCCTGATGCTCTCCGTTGTGTCCAGCCTGGCAAGAACCTGGTACAGCCTCTCCATTTTTGCCGACGATGAGTCCGACATTCGAAAATACAGGCGGGAGAAACCGGCTTGTCGGAGCGGAGCGTCGAGATTGTCAAGACTATCCGGATTGAACAACGATGAAATTTCTTCTACCCGGACTAGTTGAAAATCGGTATGAGCTTTCAGTGTGAGAAGACGTCCATCCCGGTGCTGCAATTGGAGCTGGTTGTAATGAAGTAAGCTATGAACGAAGGCCCACTTGTTGATATATCCATCGAACCCGACAAACCCGACGAAGGCGAGAAGAAAAATCGTTGCAGATATTTTCAGCCAATTCTTCTTTTGTGGTTGAGGCTGTTCGGTTTTTGGCTGTTCTTTTGGTTCTTCCTTTGTCTCGGACTTCATTTGCTTACTCCCACAATTGACAACACAGTCAGCAGCGCTCGTTGAGGACCGAGGTGACTGTCCCGCGTGTAAAAAACCTCATTGAGAGAATGAGCTCCCTCTCCGCGTCCGCCGCCTGGAATGGTGATGGAAGGAATGCCCAGTGCTATCGGGACATTTGAATCCGTGCTTCCCGACCGACTTTCAGACTTGATTCCAAGAATCGAGTCTGCGGAAAGGACTGCTTTCAACATCGAATTTTCAGCGCCAAGAGTTCCCGTTGGGCGTTGCCCGATGAGGTTAACCTCCGCTGTTAATTTTCGGGAACTCATCGAGGATTCGTTTTCTTCAGCCAACGCTTCCTGAACGGTAAACTTGAACAAGGAATCCAGTTTTGCCAACTCTGCGGCATTTTCGGAGCGCATGTCGAATTCGAACCAGGCAGTATGAGGAATCGAGTTCACGGAAGTTCCGCCTTCAACGCGCCCAACATTGAATGTTGTTTTCGGTTGCGGGGGCACCTTGAGTCGAGAGATTTTTTCTACCGTGCGGCCGAGTGCGTGGATGGGGTTTACCAGCCCGAAAGCGCCGTAGCTGTGGCCGCCGGGGCCTTTGAACGTCACGCGATACCTATTGCTGCCGACGGCGCGGTCCGTGTAATTGTTCCCCGATCCGTCGATCGAAACGAAATGAGTGATTTGGTTCTTCAGCTCGTTATCGAACAAATGACGGACGCCCCGCAGGTCGCCAAGCCCCTCTTCACCGGCGGTTGCCACAAAGATGACCGTCCCCTCCGTGTTTATCTTTGCTTCGTTTAACGCGCGCGCGACGCTGAGGATGCACACAAGGCCCCGGCTGTCGTCGGTTATGCCGGGAGCTTTGAGTGAGCTATCTGTTCGTGTTACCCGAGTGTCCGTTCCTTCGGGGAACACCGTGTCAAGGTGTGCTGAGAGGACGAGTGTTGACGCCCTTGATGATCCGGGCCGTTCGCCGATGACATTGCCGGCTTTGTCAATGCGGACGTTCCTGAGGCCGAGTTCGGAAAATCGTTTTTTGAAATACGCGGCACGCTTTTCTTCTTTGAAAGGTGGAGCCGGAATTTCGCAGATCGTAATTTGCTCTGCGAGGGTTTGGGGCTCTGAGGATTTGATGAATTCGAGGGCGCGTTGAACTTCGCGAGGTTGGCCGGCGGATTCTGAGGTCAACAAAATGGCGAAGGAAAGAACAAACGTCAATTTCTTCATCTGTCGTATTTCTGTGCAGGGGCGAGAGATGTCTCGTCCCTACACGGGAGATCATTTCAATTCATTTTTATACGTTTTCCCATCCTTCATCACAAATCCAATGCGTTCGAGGGCGCCGATGTCTTTCAACGGATCTTCCTTCACGGCAACGATATCCGCAAATGCGCCTGGTGAAATCTCGCCGAGCTGGCCTTTCATGTCGAGAAGTTCAGCCGCAACTGTTGTGGCCGATTTAATCGCTTGCATCGGCGTCATACCCCACTTAACCATGTAGGAAAACTCTTTCGCTTGGTTTTCCGTCCAGTCGAACCCTCCCACGTCCGTGCCGAAGGCAATCTTTACGCCGGCCTTGTGCGCTTTTTTGAAGACGGCGGGTAATTCCTCAAGCATGATTTTGTTGGCAGTATTTCCCTCTGCAGCCCGACCTTCTGCTACCCATACGAGAACGTAGATTGTCGGACACCAGTAGATTCCTTTTTGCACCATGACCTTGATGCATTCGTCATCCATGGCGAACCCGTGTTCGATGGAGCGGGCTCCGGCCTCGACGGCGTACAGAATTCCATCGCGGGTAACTGCGTGAGCGGAGAGTCTCTTTCTCAGCATTCGAGTTTGCTCGCCAATCGCGGTGATTTCCTCTTTTGAGAAATTCTGAATACTATGCCAGGCTCCGTCGGCAGTCTTGTAGTAGCTCTGGTCAGCGTAGATTTTGATCCAGTCTGCGCCATACGAAGCCTGTTCACGAACTGCACGCCGAGCCTCATCGGCTCCCGTAATTTCCTGCACTCCTTTTGGCATTCTCAGCTCCCAAGCGTATGTCGAATTGCTCAGGCCATATCGGCCGGTCGTGTTGATTGCACGTGTGGCAACAAACATTCGCGGACCTTCAATGACAACGCTGTTGATCGCTTTTTTAAGGTCAACATCGGCGTACATGGCTCCTTCGGTCTCAAGGTCCCGGAGGGTTGTAAACCCGTTCAGGAGAGCTGTCTTGCAAGCCTTTGCTCCTCGAAGCGTGCGGTAAGGGATCGATTCTTTCAGAAGCTGTTTGTCGTAATCTTCGGAGGTGATGTCGCCCTGCAAAAGCACGTGTGTATGCGCGTCGATGAGACCGGGAAGTACCGTCGCTTGTGAAAGGTCAATTACTGTGGCTCCAGAAGGAATTCCTATGTTCGGTCCGATTTCTTTAATGCGATTTCCTTGAACAAGAATGGTGACGTTTTCTTGGGGTTTCTCCGACTTTCCATCGATGAGCCTGCCACATTTGATGACGATCTGCTGTGAGAACGAAACGGAAGAAGAGATAAGAAAGGCAGCAAAATATTTCATAGAGGTCTCCAGGAAGAATAATGCGAAGGTGTGTGAGGGAGAATATCTCTATTGATGGCGAAACAAGCAAGAATTCATAGAAAACGGCGAGAATTATTCACGACTGCCGCAGGACTTTATCAAGTATGACTTGATTCTCCAATCCAACGCTTCCAGGAATTGGCGGCTCAGCATTCTTCAAAATGCAATCAGAAAACAATGTGACTTCCTCAACGTACAAATCCGGGACCGCGATGTTTTCAACCGTCTGTGTGCCGTCTTCATTGTCATTCGCTCGACGGACGATTGTCAATGGAATTGTAAGACCGCTTCGCGTGAAGTTCAGCGCGGAGAGAATTCCTTCCGTCCCAACTACTTCTATAAAGGATCGGCGAATGGGTGTACTGTAGGAACAGTACACAGAACCGAGGGTACCCCGAGAAAAACGCATCGTTGCCGTGACGGTTGATTCCGTCCGTTTTGCAGTGGGCTTAGGCTCAAGGTACGCCTTGACGGAATCGACCTTATCATCAAGCATGAAACGAATCGTATCAAGACAATGGACGCCGATATCGAACCAGGGTCCACCCCCTGCTACTTTTTGGTTAAAAACCCATTTCCGCAAAGAACGACGTGCATCATAGACGAACTCTGTCCGTATGGCCGAGATGCGGCCGAGCGATCCGGATTGAACGATTTCTTTCATCCGCCTCACGGCTGGAGAGAGCCTCACCATGTGGCCGACCATGAGCCGAACGTCATTTTCTTTGCTGGCGAGAATCATTTCCCTGCATTCCTTCACATTCATGGCCATCGGTTTTTCCACAAGGACATGTTTTCCCGCCCTTGCAGCGGCAATCGTTTCACGGCAGTGCGCTGAATTTGCAGAGACGATGAACACTGCATCAACGTCCGGATGTGCAACCAGTTTTTCAACGGATTCAAACGCGTTGGGAATCTTGTACTCGGCAGCTTTTCGCTTTGCCGCTTCAAGCGACCGCTTCTGAATTGCCACAAGCTCGGAGTTGGCTGACGCGTGAATTGCGGGAGCGATCGTCTTTTCCGCAAAGTTGCCGAAACCGATAATGCCGTAACGAATCTTTTTCATTTCGCAAATGGTGGAGTTTCTTTAAACGTCAGGAAGATACACACTAAATTGAAAAGAAAGAACGCACATGATCTTGGCTCCGGACAAAAGTGATTGCATATTGAGGGGGAAATTGTTACTGTGAAACCGTGAAGACCACCTCGCGTCAGATAATCCTCGGAATCCTGATATCGACGTATTTCATCGTAGCCGTCATAAGCCATTCCGATGAATGGACGGACTTCGTCTTGGTGTATTCAAGCCACAGCGTGAGTTCCTCCTCCTCGGTTCCAGCTCCGATGAACTCAAAGCCGGTCTTGGCCGAGCAAAAATACACTCCTGTCGGCCTCCGCGTTGAGCTTTCTCCGCAAAATCTTTCTGTAACCGGCATCAACGTAGATCAACGCCATCCCGTCGCGATCCTTCGATCGGCGCCCGTCTCCGCCGAAGTTCGCGAGTCTATTCCTTCGCGCACTCCGAGAGCACCGCCAGCCACATAACTCTTCCAGTTTTAAAGCGTCCTTGACTTCATTTGGGTGACGCGTGCATAATCGCGTCTTCACCGAATTGTTCAAAAATCACTCGAGAGGAATCAGCATGGAAAAGCGAGAAGACCCCCAGGGTCTCCCAATCGAGCTACGAATCCTTCTTACGATAATTGTGGGAGGGTTAGCGGTCATCGTACTAAGAATGACCGGCATCCTGTAAGGAGAAGATCAATGTCAACAGCGGCCATTATAACACTCAGTATTGCGTGGGGATATATTCTCATCATGGTTATCTATTTCTTTGCAAAAGTGTTGAGAAAGGATAGAGAGAACAGAAAGCTACTGCAGACGAATTCGAGCAACCCCGACAAAAGTCAATGAGATGAAAAGCCGTCGCATGGCTCAATCTGGCTCCAGAAAGAAGAACCAAGTGAGAGTACTTTCCAGGATCGTCACGCAATTTCAGAGGTTCGCCCAGGTCGAAGCCTCAGCCGGGATTCTCCTTCTGATCTGCACTGTTTTCGCGCTCCTGTGGGCAAATTCGCCGTGGTCTGAGTCGTACGCACATTTCTGGCACACGGAAATCTCACTCCGTGTTGGCAGAGCCGGGATGTCCAAATCGCTCCTCCACTGGATTAACGACGGGATGATGGCCATTTTCTTCTTCGTCGTAGGATTGGAAATTAAACGGGAGCTTCTGGTGGGAGAGCTTGCTTCGCCGCGACAGGCGGCTTTGCCCATTGCGGGTGCAGTCGGAGGAA
>CAYNRS010000051.1:0-8321 GCA_964399565.1 uncultured Ignavibacteriaceae bacterium | reverse complement strand
TCGCTTGTCGGCTCTCTTGTGGTTGCGGGCGCCGATTATGGACCTTTAAGCACTACCCTTGGGTTCATTGCAGTAACGTGTTCAACCACGAATGTCGTTGGCGGTTTCCTGATTACAGATCGGATGCTGAAGATGTTCAAAACGTCAAAGGATCAAGCTTCACAGCCTCGCGGACTCCGGTTTGATCCCAAAATGCTTCTCGCCGTGCCTGTGTTTGTTGTTGCAGCTCTGGTGCTTTTTTCCTGGTCGGAAGAGGTGAGAAAGGATGCAACCTACTTCTTTAGTGAGGTTCTACCAAATCAGGCTCTGCGGTACTTCTACATCGTGTCCGCTGCTTTATTCATCCTGGGGTTGAAGGGACTGAGTTCTCCGAAATGGGCGCGGCGCGGCATGATACTTGCTGCCTTGGGCATGGCAATGGCGGTCCTCGGCACATTGTTCCATCATGAGATAGTGACTTACAAGTGGATCATCATCGGTTTCATCATTGGTTCGGTTATTGGGGGGTTCATGGGCCTGAAGGTTCCGATGACGGCTGTTCCGCAACGGACTGCACTTTCGCATTCGCTTGGCGCCCTCGCCGCCTGTCTGGTGGGTATCTCGGAATACTTTCGTCACCAGGGTGAGCTCGGTGCTGCCGTCATGACTCCGCTCGGCTTTGAGGTTGTGGTCGGCGGACTCACGTTCACCGGCAGTCTGATGGCTGCCGCCAAGCTTCAAGGCTTCCTCCCAGGCCATCCGATCACGTATAGAGGACAAAACGTTTTCAACCTTGGTCTTCTCGCAGTTATCGTGGGAAGTCTTGGGTACCTGCTGTTCGTCCCAACGGAGGCCAATGTTTTTCAGGTCATGGTGGGTCTTGCGTTTGTCTTTGGTTTTCTGTTGGTTATTCCCATCGGGGCGGCGGACATGCCGGTGGTTATTGCACTCCTGAACTCCTATGGCGGTCTTGCGGATGCTGCCATGGGTTTTGTTCTTATGAACAAAATCCAGATCATCACAGGATCGCTCGACGGGACTTCGGGGTTCCTCCTGTCTCTGCTGATGTGCAAAGCAATGAACAGATCCGCATTGAATGTCCTGTTCGGCGCATTCGGCAAGGTCACGAAGGAGGAAAGCTCTGATGTCGCAGAGGCAAAGGGAAGCGTCAGAAGCATAGCACCGGACGAGGTTGCCGTGCTCTTTGATAGTGTGAGGTCTGTGATCGTCGTTCCGGGATATGGAATGGCAGTTGCACAAGCTCAACATGGTGTTGCCGAGCTTGCAAAATTGCTCAAGGAAAACGACGTTGACGTAAAATACGCCATTCATCCTGTTGCTGGGCGGATGCCGGGACACATGAATGTCTTACTCGCAGAAGCAAATGTCCCCTACGACCAACTCTACACGATAGAACAGATCAATCCCTATTTCGCCGAAGCGGATATCGCGCTCGTCGTGGGGGCAAATGACGTCACAAACCCTGCAGCAAGGAGTAACAAGAGTAGTCCTCTTTATGGGATGCCGATACTGGAAGTCGACCGGGCCAAGTCCATTATCGTCCTCAAGCGGAGCATGCGCCCCGGTTTCTCAGGGGTAGAGAACGAGTTGTACTACGACCAAAAATGTATGATGTTGTTTGGAGACGCTAAAGAAAGTGTTAACAAACTCATCGGCGCTTTGAAATCGTAGCAATGAAACTTCAAAAGTGATTCTAGTGCAGTGAATTATTGAAAGGAGAGATGGCATGATAACCGTTCGACATATCCTTGAGGCCAAGGGCGGCCAGATTTGGTCCGTAGCACCCGACACCACCGTGTATGACGCGCTGAAGTTGATGGCTGAGAAAAACCTTGGCGCCGTACTCGTACAGAAAGGCGATAAGCTGCTGGGGATTTTTTCCGAGCGAGACTATGCAAGGAAGATTATTTTGAAGGGAAAATCCTCGAGAGAATCAACCGTGGAAGAAATCATGACGCCCGATGTCGTTACAGTGAAAACAAACAATTCGATCGAAGAGTGTATGGGGCTTATGACCAACAATCGCATCCGGCATCTGCCTGTTGTAGAGGATGCTAAAGTCGTGGGAGTGGTCTCGATCGGAGACATTGTCAAGGCGATTATCTCCGAGCAGGAATACACAATCAAGCAGTTGGAAAGTTACATTACGGGCACACGATAATCGAGAAGCCTTCTCATCCGACGTATGACGGATTACATCACACTCGAGATCTTCCGCTACCGGCCCGAAGAGGAGTCGAATCCCTCGTTTCAAAGTTACGATGTCCCGCTTCGTAAGGACTGGGTCATTCTGGATGCTCTGAACCATATCAAGGACAATCTCGATGGCACCCTTTCGTTCCGATGGTCCTGCCGGATGGGTGTCTGTGGAAGCTGTGGGATGATGGTGAATGGTACGCCGACGCTCACGTGTGCGACGTTTATGGAAAAGTTTCTCCCCGGGCCAATTCGTGTCGAACCTCTTGTCAATTTTCCTACAGTCCGTGACCTCGTTATTGAGATGGACAATTTCATGGAGAAGTTGAGTCGTGTCAAGCCATGGATCGTTCGCGAAGAAGAAAAACCGCTTGCTCAGGGTGAGCATCTCCAGACCCCCGATCAGCTTATGAATTACAAGCAGTACAGCATGTGCATCAATTGTATGTTATGCTATGCGGCGTGTCCAATTGTCGGTCTTGAGCCAGGATTTTTGGGACCTGCCGCCATTGCCCTTGCGCAACGATACAACCTTGACAACAGAGATCAAGGAAAAAAGGAAAGGATGGACGTGTTATCCCAGGACGACGGGATCTATGAGTGTACCTTTGTCGGCGAATGCAGCGTTGTTTGCCCCAAGTCCGTGGATCCTGCTGGCGCCATTCAACGGTACAAAGCCTCTACGGCAATTGAGTGGTGGAAATCGCTGTTGCTTCCGTGGGGGAATAAATGAACGGATTCTCAAGACGAACCACATCTGCATACCAAACACGAACGCCAATCTTCTGGTGGATCCGCAAATGGACGAGTGTAAGGTTCATCCTGAGGGAGCTCACGAGCGTCTTTGTCGCCATTTATGCGTTTATGCTGCTTTTCTTCGTTCGCGCCTTGTATGTTGGTCCTGAGCAGTACGCCGACTTCATCGTTTGGCTCAAGTCGCTGTTCTCCATAGCTCTCAGTATTATTTCTTTCCTGTTTGTCTTGTTTCATGCCATAACCTGGTTCAACCTAGCTCCGAAAGCGCTCATTATTCGCGTTGGGAAGTGGAAAGTCCCCGATCTGATGATCGTAGCATCGAACTTTCTTGGATGGGCCCTCGTCTCCAGTGTCGTCGTATGGATCATCCTTGGTTAACAAGGAATCTTAACAAATGAAAAGAACAATTGAGCCTTTCTGGTGGTCTTTCTTTGGGGCCGGAGGTGTTGTCTCTGCTCTTTTTCTCCCGGTTATTATTCTCCTGATGGGTTTAGCGATTCCGCTCGGTTGGGTATCGGCACCCGCCTACGAAACTTTGGTTGAGCTTTTTAGAAGACCATACTCAAGACTGTTGCTTTTTGGCATCATTTCTTTGTCGCTTTTTCATTGGGCTCATCGTTTCCGATTCACACTCTATGACGGCCTGCAGTTGAAGCACCTCAATGTCCTCATTGCCGTCATGTGCTACGGCACTGCCGCTTTTGGTTCATTGTATGCGCTCTATGTTTTTATTGCGATGTAGATCGAAAGTTGCGTGGGAAAACCGGGGACTCAATTCAAAAGTCGATTGTTCAAGACAGCGATAGGAGGTGACCACAATGTTTCAATTGAAACGGTTATCCAAAAAAGGAATCTCAGCCGCGCTGAGTAAAGTGGAAAGATACCGTTTGCTGAATGAGCCGAGGGAAGCGGAGAGTATTTGCCTTGACGTTTTGGAGATTGACCCGAAGAACCAGAAGGCTCTGGTTTCATTATTGCTTTCCATTACCGACCAGTTTGGACAGGGAAGAAGCGACGAGGATGCCCGCAGAGTGCTTCAAAGCATTAAAGGTGCCTACGAGAAAGTCTATTACGAGGGAATTATTTGCGAAAGGATGGCCAAGACAACTCTGAGGAGAGGAACTCCAGGTTCAGAGAGTGATGCCTATGAGTGGTTACGCGATGCAATGGCGAACTTTGCAAAAGCGGAAAAGGTGAGACCGAAAGGAAACGACAACGCGATCCTTCGATGGAATTCTTGCGCCAGGATTATTATGGAAGCCGACCTGACGCCGAGAGCCGAAGACAAAGCTTTGAACATGTTGGAATGACTGCGTCAAAGGGCTCTTCGGGAGTGACTTGAAAATTGTTTTGAGCCCTCCCAATGGCAACTGATTCCGCCCACACCGCATGATTTGTTGGCCACTGCGTGAATACACCGGTTCGCTACACCACCCTGTTTTGTGTCTCCGTGTTAAATGAAACAATAGTTCTTTAACAAAGTCGATTGAATCGCGAAGATACGATTGCTCCCCGATCCAAGCTCCGTGAAGTTATTATCCTTGCGTTGGCCCTCTCGGGGGCAGACTATGACATAGATTAATCCGCGAATCGAAACCATATTATCTGATGTAAATTCCACCTTCCTTGTTTTCTCTCGCCATCTTCCGTATTTTCTCACATGGATTCGCGTTTCTATAAAAGGAATCGAAGAATTCAACGCCGGCTCCGTTTCTTTGAAGCCCACGAAATCCAAGACCCCCTCTCCTCAACACCGTTTCATCAAAGCTTTAGGAGAGGGTACATCTCGCGTTATCGGGCGGGGTGAGGTCTAGAAACTGGACGTAACCCCGCCCCTTGCCCGATATTTGGAATGAGATTTTTTTGACCTGGATCTTTCCGGCCTAACGTTCCTTGTGTTCTCTCCCTTTCTTGCGTAACTTTTGTACATGGATGAGCGCTTTTACAAGGGAATCCGAGAATTCAACGCCGGGCGTTACTTCGAGGCCCACGAGGTCCTCGAAGACCTCTGGCACGATTACCGCGAAACCGACCGCACATTTATTCAAGGACTCATTCAGATTTCTGCAGGTTTTTATCATTTTCAGTGCGCAAACTGGAAAGGAGCTGCAAGCCAGCTGACTAAGGGAATCAGGAAATTAGAGCCCTACCTACCGGAACATTTGGGAATTGTTGTCAGTGATTTTCTTAATCTTATTAGACCATGCTTGCACACGGCAGTCGATTTGGAAACTACGAAAACGACTGACTCGAAATCGATCGAAATTCCTCTTGTCAAAATCGGCGAAATGGAAGTCTCTCAAAAGTTGCCGACAGCCAATTGATCAAATCTGAAATGGTACCGTCGCGGTTTTCGAAGACCTTTATGAGACAAATGGGACCTTCTACAGTTAAAGGAACAAAAGTAGCATGAAGTTATCGCAGGACATTCTCACTACCATCGGAAACACACCTTTGATTCAGCTCAGAAATGTTGTTCCAAAGGGAAGCGCACGCGTTCTCGTGAAACTCGAAGGCGCCAACCCCACTGGCAGCATGAAAGACCGCATGGCGATGGCTATGATTGATGCTGCAGAAGCTGAAGGGAAGTTGAAACCGGGAGGGCAGGTGGTCGAGTTCACCGGAGGAAGTACTGGAACGTCCCTTGCAATGGTTTGCGCCATAAAAGGACATCAGCTTTCGATCATCACTTCAAATGCGACGAGCTTGGAAAAAAGGCTTCATATGAAAGCGCTTGGAGCTACGCTGACAGTACTGCACTCCGAAGGCGCGAAGCTGAACCTCGAGCTCTATCAGGCACTGTTCGCCGAGACGCAAACGATCATCAAGGAAACGGGAGCCTTCTGGGCGGACCAGTTCCATAACAAAAACCAGGCCGATGGCTATCATGCTCTTGGTGAGGAGGTGTGGGAACAAACGGGGTGCCGTGTCGACGCCTTCGTTCAGGTTGTTGGGACTTGCGGGTCTTTGCGTGGCGTGTCAACAAGTCTTCGCAAACACAATCCCAGGTTGCATGTCGTCGCAGTTGAGCCCGCGGAGTCTCCCGTCCTCAGCGGAGGAAAGCCGGGCTCTCACAGGATTGAAGGAGTCGGCATTGGCGTCGTCCCGTTTTTATGGGAACCCAGCCTCGCGAACAGCTTCGAACAAGTATCGACAACAGAAGCAGAAGAAATGACACGGCGGCTTGCGAAAGAAGAAGGAATTTTTGTTGGGACATCCTCGGGGGCCGATGTTGTTGCCGCTCTGAGGGTGGCCGCTAGACTTGGAGGTGATGCGACAGTCGTAACGATCATGGTAGACAATGGTTTGAAATATCTGAGCACCAATGTGTTTCAATGAAAAGAAGTTCTAGGTTTACCCGATGAATCAAAAACCAGAAGGCCCCGTCCTTGGGACGAGGTTTTCATTAGGTTGGATCGGAGTTATCTCTGCAATCTTCGGCGCTTTATCGTTCGGAGGCGTCCTTTGTCTGATGTTCCCGGCAATACTCACGACTCCCGCGTTGCGTGACGTTTATCCGATGGCGATCATGCGCGGCCTCATCCAGGTCGTTCTTTTTATCTCGTTCGTGCTCGGACTCATCAGCGTCACCATCGGCAGGAGACGAAACTACGGTGCTGTGGGGGTAATCTTTGCCGCTGTCGCAACGCTCTTGGGTGGAGCCGATGTGCAAGTGGTCGAGCCTGTCCAAAAGTCCCCGTACCTGGGATTCGACTGGTTTCTCTTGAATCTTTTCTTTCTTGCACTTGTTTTTGTTCCTCTTGAGCGCTTCTTTGCGCGTCTGCCTGATCAGCCGGTTTTCAGAAAAGGCTGGAGAGAGGATTTTACATATTTCCTTGTCACGCATCTGATTATTCAAGTAACAGTTTTTGTCACGATGGCTCCCGCGAGAATGTTCTTTGGCTGGGCTGTCGACCCTTCATTTCAGGCCGACGTGGCTTCACAGCCTTTGGTACTTCAGTTTGCCGAGGCCCTCATTGTAACGGACCTTGTTCAATACGCCGTACATTTTTGTTTTCATAGAATTCCGTTTCTCTGGCGTTTTCACCAGGTTCATCATTCCAGTACGCTTATGGACTGGCTTGCCGGTTCAAGGTTGCATCTCGTTGACGTTGTTGTTACGAGAGCGATATCCTACGTCCCCATCTTTTTGCTCGGATTTTCGACGACAGCGACGTACGCCTATCTGACTTTTGTATCTTTCCAGGCGATTTTCATCCACGCGAACGTGCGTTTCCAATTTGGCCCGGTGAGATGGATACTTGCAACGCCGGAGTTTCATCACTGGCATCATAGTGCGGAGCGGGAAGCCATCGACAAGAATTTTGCCGTGAGCCTATCCCTTATCGACATAATTTTCGGAACTTTCTATTTGCCGAATCGATGGCCAAAGGAATACGGTATCGCAGGGGATCCGGTACCAGAGGGGTTTGTATCGCAATTGACGTATCCGTTTCGAAAAGAGAAAACGAATTAGCCCATGTCATTCGATACCAAAATTGCAGACCGTATCCGAAAAAAACTTGGCAAGCGGAAGGGTCTGACCGAGAAGAAAATGTTCGGCGGCATTGCTTTCATGGTGAACGGCAACATGTGCTGTGGTGTGCACCGGGATAAGATGATCGTTCGTGTCGACCCGGAAGAAACGGATGTTGTGCTTAAAGAGAAGCACACGCGCATCTTTGACCTCTCCGGCGGGCGGCCCATGAAGGGATGGATTTTGGTCCAACAAAAAGGCGTGGCAACGGATTCCGCCCTGGCGAAGTGGGTCGGTGTGGGGCTGAAATATGCCTCGTCTCTTCCGGCGAAATGATGGCCCAGTAAAAAAACCTGCATTAAAATGAAAATTGGCCCGTACGAAGTCCAGTCCATTGAAACCGGCCGTTTCGCGCTCGACGGCGGTGCCATGTTCGGCGTCGTGCCGTGGGTTTTCTGGAGTAGAACAAATCCTCCCGATGAGCGGCAACGAATATCGCTCGCCGCACGATGCTGGCTAATTCAAGGAAACGGCAAAAACATACTCGTCGACGACGGCAACGGCACAAAATGGAACGACAAGTTGAAAGATATTTACCGACTCGATAATTCAGGCTCCGACCTGGTTTCCTCGTTGAACAAATTCAACCTTTCAACGAAGGATATAACTGACGTCGTTCTCACGCATTTGCATTTTGACCACGCGGGTGGCTCAACGACTCTGCAGAACGGAAAAGCGGTTCCAACATTTCCTGAGGCCAGATACTACGTGCAGAAAAAACATTGGGATCAGTCGCAGAATCCGACGGACAAAGATCGGGCGAGTTTTATGAGTCAGGACTACATGCCTTTGAAAGAACATGGTGTCCTTGAATTTGTCGACGGGGAGTATG
>CAYNRS010000050.1:4481-8337 GCA_964399565.1 uncultured Ignavibacteriaceae bacterium | reverse complement strand
AGGACTGAGTTGGAGCTGCTCGGCTATACCCGCGAATCGATGATCGGGCAACCGGTTTGGAATTTCGTTTCGAACGGAGGGAAGTCACGACAACGCGTGGAAGCCAAACTGTCCGGGGCGATTCCTTGCGACACAAATGCAGAACGCGCGTACATTCGAAATGACGGCTCGACGATTCCTGTCTTGGTCGATGAACGCCTTATCAAAAACGAGAAAGGAGAGGTCACCGGCATCCGAACCGTCATCCAGGATATCACGCAACAGAAACAGACTCAGGAATCACTGCACAAGCTGTTGCTTGCCGTGGAGCAAACGGACGAAGTCGTTTTCATGACAACTACCGATGGGTCCATAACCTATGTCAACCCCTCGTTCGAAAAACTCTACGGATACACCAAGGAAGAAATACTGGGAAAGAGTCCGCAGATCCTTAACAGCGGCCGACAGAACAAACAATTTTATGAGCAATTCTGGAAGCAAATCCTGTCTGGAAAGAGTTTTCGGGGAGAAATCGTCAACAAATCGAAAGACGGAACGCTTGTAACGATCGAAGCGTCGGTCAATCCGCTCATTATCAACGGCGGAGCATTGGGAGGATTTGTTGCCATTCAGAAAGACATTACCGAAAGGAAGAAAACCGAAGAAGAGCGGAAGAAACTTGAGCTCCAGTTGACACAAATGCAAAAAATGGAAAGCCTTGGAACACTGGCGGGAGGCATCGCCCACGATTTCAACAACATCCTTGGGATCATCCTGGCGTACAGCTCCACGCTCGCGCGGTTCAAAGATGATCCCGAGAGAATGCGGGAGTCCGTTGAAGTTATCAACAAATCAGTCCAACGTGGAGCGTCACTTGTACGTCAGATTCTCACGTTTGCCCGTAAAGCAGACGTCAAGCTGGAGCCGGTACGCGTCAACGATATTATCACGGAACTTTCTTTGATGCTCGAGGAAACACTCCCAAAGACCATCGAAAAGGTTCTTCGCCTGGAAAAAACCTTGCCGATGATACTCACAGACCACACTCAATTGCACCAGGCGCTTCTCAACCTTTGCGTGAACGCAAGGGATGCGATGATGAGCAAGGGCGTTTTGACGATCGAGTCGCACTACGTTGATGGTGACACCATTGCCCAGGAATTCCCGGCGGCGCTGGGCAGACATTTCGTGGAAATCAGCGTTTCGGACACCGGTATGGGCATGGACGAAGCGACGAAAAGCAGAATCTTTGAGCCGTTCTTCACCACAAAACAGAAAGGGAAAGGCACCGGATTGGGTCTTGCCGTCGTCTTCGGCATCGTCCAAGCTCATCAAGGATTCATTGATGTCAAAAGTCGTCTTGGTGGAGGAAGCACATTTCGGTTGTTCTTCCCGGTTCCCGAAGAGATTCTTGGGGGGAATCATGAAGAATTTGGGGAACAATCTGCGGAATCCCCGGGAGGTTCGGAAACGATTTTAGTCGTTGAGGACGAGGCCCCCTTGAGGCTGGCTCTTCGGGACGCGTTGGAGGCAAAAGGCTATCACGTGTTGACAGCCAAAGATGGGGAAGAAGGGCTTTACGCCTTCCAGGAACATAAGAAGGAAATCGACCTTGTCATCACCGACCTCGGCTTACCCAAGCTTTCCGGCGAGCAGCTCTTTGCCTCCATTCACTCAATAGATCAACACATACCGGTGATCATCGCCAGCGGTTTTGTCGACCCCGAAGTGAAATCACAATTATTCAAGGCTGGAGTCAAAGAATGCATTGTGAAGCCTTACTCGAGGGCCGACATCCTGTCAAAAGTTCGAGAGATTTTGGACCTCCAGCCCAGGAACGGGGTGGGAAAGATGAACGGAGTGATTGCACAATGAAGAAACACGCTCTTGTTAAACAGTTAAACGGCATTACGTTTGCAGGAAAATCCGATTCCGGCCATTGGGTGATGATGGACGGTCCGGAATCGTTTGGCGGCAGCGACGCGGGGTCTCGCCCGAAGGAACTGTTGTTGCTGGCACTCGGCGGATGCACAGGAAGCGATGTCGTGTCGATCCTGAAAAAAAAGCGGGTAGCGCTGGATGATTTTGAAATCAGGCTTCAGGCGGATGTGAGCGAGGACCATCCTCAGGTATTCAGGGAAATCCATGTCGAGTACGTGTTTTTTGGAAACGACATCGACCCGAAGGATGTGGAGCGCGCCATAGAACTCTCGACGACGAAGTATTGCTCGGTTTCTGCGATGTTGCGCGGCAATGTCAACATCAGGCACTCGTACCGCATCGAGGTCAGACACGAAATCGAGGCACAACCGGTTTAACTCGTTTTGGTTTAGGCGTATCAAGGCAACCCATGAAACAGAACATGGGAATAATGGACAGAGTGATTCGGTCGCTCGTGGCGATGACGATCGGCATTCTGATGAATCTTAGTCTGTTTTCGGGGCTCGTCTTCGTTGTTTTCGGTGTTCTTGCGGCACTCCTGCTTTGCACAAGCTTCCTGGGTGCTTGTCCTTTCTACGCGCTGTTTCACGTTTCCACCAGCCACTATCCCATGACTCCGAAGGTTCGATGAGATGGCGATGAACGCTTCGAACGTGTCGGCCCAGAAGCCCTGCTTTCGGATTGAAGCTGAGAAGATTGAGACTCTCATTTCCTCAATCAAAGCACGCGGATTTACGATTTTCGGACCAACAAGCAAGGATGGGGCCATTCTCCCTCAGGAGATTATTTCTGTCAATGATATTCCGGTCGGGATTTCCGATGAACAAGGGCCGGGTTCATACCGACTCAGGAATCGCCAGGACAAGTCTCTCTTCAGTTATGCTGTAGGGCCGCAATCGTTCAAAAAGTTCCTCTTTCCTCCTTTCCTCAAACTCTTTAGTGCAACAAAAAACGGCTCGATCGAAGTTACGCCGTCTGGTCAGATGAGCGCCTCGAACATTCAGTATGCGTTCTTTGGAATCCGGCCGTGTGAGTTGGCTGCTGTGCTCATTCAGGACAAAGTTTTTCTCGGCGGGTCCTACAAGGACGATTATTACAAAGCAGTCCGAGAAAATGTGCTCATCGTCGCTGTTAATTGCAGCCAGCCGGGGGGAACATGTTTTTGCGGTTCGTTGCATTCAGGCCCCCGTGCTCTTGAGGGCTACGACCTCTGTTTGACGGAAGTTCTGAAGGATGACGGGCATTATTTTCTTGTGGAAGTCGGGAGCAGCCGGGGCGAAGAAGTACTCGCTGACATCGAGCCTCACCGGGCGAATGAAAGTGAGCTTCGAGAGCTTGACCTCGTACTTGAAGCAGCCGCAAAGTCGCTCAAGAAACGTGTCGAAACAAACGGATTGAGGGACATACTTTACGCGGGCACAGAACATCAACGGTGGGATGAGATCGCAAAGCGCTGCTTAACGTGCACAAACTGCACTATGGTATGCCCGACCTGTTTTTGTTCGACGGTGGAAGACGTGACAGATCTTTCCGGTACGAATGCAGTAAGAAACCGCACATGGGATTCATGTTTCACAGTCGGTTTTTCCTACATCCACGGCGGCAGTTTGCGCTCGAGCGTGAAATCCCGCTACAGACAATGGCTGACTCACAAGTTTGCAGGCTGGGTGGATCAATTTGGAACGCCCGGTTGCGTTGGCTGCGGGCGATGCATCACCTGGTGCCCGGTCGGCATCGATATCACTGAAGAACTTGACGTATTCGCAAAACAACACTCTGACAAGAAGTTGTAAAAGGAGCACACCTATGGAAACCTTAGAACCAATTCTCGCCCAGCATCCCTTCCTGAAAGACCTGGACAAACGATACATGGATTTAATTGTGGGTTGCGCCTCGAATGTTCGATTCGAGACCGATGAGCATCTTTTTCACGAAG
>CAYNRS010000050.1:0-4381 GCA_964399565.1 uncultured Ignavibacteriaceae bacterium | reverse complement strand
GTGGGTTGCGCCTCGAATGTTCGATTCGAGACCGATGAGCATCTTTTTCACGAAGGCGACGAAGCAACCAAATTTTACATCATCCGGTCGGGTTCGGTTGCGCTGCATCTTCACATTCCTCCAAAGGGTCTTGTGACAATACAGACGATGGGGGATGGAGAAGTCCTGGGGTGGTCATGGCTTTTCCCGCCATACCGCTGGCATTTCGACGCCGAGGCGGCCGAATTGACGCGCGCCATCGCTCTTGACGCAACGTGTCTCCGCAGGAAGTGCGAGCAGGACCACGACTTTGGGTACGAGTTGTTGAAACGATTTTCGAACATTCTCGAACAGCGCCTGCAATCCATGCGTCTCCAGCTGCTGGATATCTATTCTGAAACGTGAGGAACCGATGAACCCCGGTACGACATTGAATGGAATGTTTCCGCATTCCTATGTGGTCGGGCGAGTGTTGAACGAAACGCGCGACACGTTCACGTTCGAATTAAGGCCTTCCACCCCAAACGGAGGCCTTTCGTTTTCACCCGGACAGTTCAACATGCTCTATGTGTTTGGCGTTGGTGAGATTCCCATTTCCATCAGCGGAAATCCCGAAAAGACCCGGAGCCTGGTTCACACAACGCGAGCTATTGGGACAGTAACGAAAGCGATGAGGAAACTCCGGAAGGGGGACACTCTCTGCGTCCGGGGGCCGTATGGAACGAGCTGGCCCGTGCGAGAGGGTCGGGGGAAAGACATTATTATTATCGCAGGAGGAATCGGAGTTGCGCCTCTGCGGCCCGTCGTGTATCACATTCTCGCTCATCGCGGGGATTATCGAAGCGTGACGCTCCTTTACGGAACGCGGACGCCGGATGATATTCTTTACAGAAATGAAGTGGAACACTGGCGTGCCCGACTTGACCTGGATGTTCATGTCACTGTGGACCGCGCAGCGCCCACGTGGAAAGGAAGTGTGGGAGTTGTTCCCACGTTAATCCCGAGAGCGCCATTCGAGCCTTCGAACACTGTAGCTATGATCTGTGGCCCGGAAGTAATGATGCGCTTTACGGTCGCGGAGCTTCAGAAACGAGGAGTGCCGGATTCCATGATCTTTCTCTCCCTGGAGCGGAACATGAAATGCGGCATAGGCCTTTGCGGCCATTGCCAGTATCAGCACCTTTTTGTGTGCAGAGATGGACCGGTATTCTCGTACGCGAAAGTGAAGGAGCTCCTGACGAAACGAGAGGTATGAACGTGGCAAAGAAGACGAAACCCAAGCTGGCTGTCTGGAAGTTCTCTTCATGCGACGGCTGTCAGTTGAGTCTGCTGGATTGCGAGGATGAACTTCTCGCTGTCGTGGGCAGTGTGGACATTGGCAACTTTCCCGAGGCTTCAAGAGCTGTTCAAAAAGGCCCGTACGACGTTTCGCTGGTAGAAGGTTCCATCACGACACCACACGATGCGGAACGGATACATCAAGTGCGGCGTGATTCGAAATTCCTTGTTACCATTGGCGCTTGTGCAACCGGCGGTGGAATCCAGGCGCTTCGAAATTTCAAAAATGTCAAGGATTACACCTCCATCGTCTACGCATCGCCTCAATATGTTGAGACACTCAACAAGTCAACCCCCATCGCCGACCATGTGTTTGTCGACTTCGAGCTGCGAGGGTGTCCGATCAACAAATACCAGCTCCTTGAGGTTGTCAACGCTTTTCTGAACGGCCGAAGGCCTAACATCCCAGCGTACAGTGTTTGCGTTGAATGCAAGAAGCGCGGGATTGTCTGTGGGCTTGTGTCGGACAGTTTGACGTGCCTTGGCCCTGTAACACAGGCGGGATGCGGTGCTCTGTGTCCTTCTTATCACCGCGGTTGCTTTGGTTGTTACGGACCAAAAGAAACTCCCAATACGGCATCGTTGAGCAGACATTGGATGAGTCGGGGGCTCCCAGAACATGATCTTGTACTGCTGTTCCGGAGCTTCAACGCTTACGCCGAGGCATTTCGCAAGGAAAGCGAAGTACATGAAAAATAGGACGATCAAAGTAGATTATTTGGCGAGAGTGGAAGGCGAAGGAGCTCTTTTTGTCCGTGTAAAAGGCGACAAGGTTGTTGAAACGCAACTGAAAATCTTCGAGCCGCCGAGGTTCTTCGAAGCTTTTTTGCGCGGGCGCAAGTTTACTGAAGCACCAGATATCACGGCGAGAATCTGCGGCATTTGCCCTGTTGCCTATCAGATGAGTTCCATCCATGCAATGGAGGATATCTGCGGTGTCCGCGTGGAAGGACAACTGAGAGCACTCCGTCGGCTGCTTTACTGCGGTGAGTGGATCGAGAGTCACGCACTTCACATCTACATGCTTCACGCGCCTGATTTTCTAGGCTATCAGGATGCAATCCAGATGGCAAAGGATCATCCTGAGGAAGTCAAAAGGGGCCTTCAATTGAAAAAAGTCGGGAACGACATTGTGAATCTTCTCGGGGGCCGTGAGATTCATCCGATTAACGTGAAAGTCGGGGGCTTCTACAAACTGCCGACGAAGAAAGAGATGCAGCAATTGGCTGAACGAGTCCGTGGAGCACGAGACGCATCGTTGGAGACGCTGCACTGGGTTGCCACGTTCTCATTTCCGAATTTTGAAAAAGACTATGAGTTTGTGGCCCTGCGTCATCCCACCGAATATCCATTCAATGAAGGCCGGCTTGTATCCAATAAGGGGCTTGATATCGAAATCCGTCAGTACGACGATCACTTCGTAGAAGAGCACGTGTCTCATTCAAATGCACTTCATTCGACCTTGAAAGCGAGAGGCTCCTATTTTGTAGGGCCGCTTGCACGGTACAGCCTCAATTTTGACAGATTCCCGGCCAACGTTCAGGAAGCCGCCCGTGAAGCAGGGCTTGGCCCGACATGCTCGAACCCTTTCAAAGGAATAGTCGTGAGGGCTGTTGAGACATTGTATGCGTGCGAAGAAGCCTTAAGGATTATCAATGAGTACGAGACACCCGAGAAAGCGGCTCTTGATGTACAACCCCAGGCTGGCATAGGATACGGCTGCACAGAAGCTCCCCGCGGAATACTCTATCACCGTTATCGTAATGACGACAAAGGCTTTATTCATGACGCCAAGATTGTTCCACCCACCTCGCAAAATCAGAAAACCATCGAGAGTGACTTAAGGGACTTCGTCGCAGGCCATCTCGACGACTCGCAGGATCAGCTCACCTGGAAACTCGAACAGTCGATCAGAAATTACGACCCTTGTATTTCTTGTGCAACACATTTCCTGAAGCTTGATATCATCCGGGAATGATTGTGGGAAAGCGAACATCACAAGACTTGACGAGCAAGGTTCTTGTCATTGGTGTCGGCAACATGTTCCGTAGTGATGACGCTGCGGGCTACATCGTTGCCCACTCGCTCAACGCCAGGGCGCTACCCGAGACAACCATCATCGAGGAAAGTGGTGAGGGAGCAGTCTTGATGGAGAGCTGGAAGGATGTTGAAGCTGTGGTTTTGGTCGATGCCGTTTCCTCGGGAGGCAAACCCGGAACGGTCCATCGCTTTGACGCTCACAACGACGTTATCCCGTCCCGGTTCTTTCGTTATTCCACCCATGCATTCAGCGTTGCAGAGGCAGTAGAACTTGCCCGCGTGATGAAACGACTGCCTTCGAAAATGATTATCTATGGAATTGAAGGAAAGAATTTTCAGGCCGGAGTTGGTCTTTCGCCGGAAGTTCAACAGTCTGTGCCGACGGTGATTCAGTCCATCATTCAGGACGTTGAGAGTTTTACGGCGAAAGGATCAATGCATGCATGAGTTTTCGCTTATGGCAGACCTCCTGAACAAGCTCCGATCCATAGCTCAGAGGGAACACGCGGGTCGAATTGTGAAAGTAAGCGTACGTCTGGGTGCGCTTTCGCACATATCCCCGGAACATTTCCGGGAGCACTTTAGTGAGTCGGTGAAGGGGTCTCCGGCCGATGGCGCCCAGCTGGAGGTGAACGTTTCATCGGATATGACCGACCCGGATGCTCAGGATATTCTGCTGGAAAGTGTCGAAGTAGCGGATTAATGCAAGGTTATCATAGGCGGATGGAAAATTCAGGAGAGTACCAGAACGTGAGTCGGTTGAAAGTCGTCATACGCGGTGCCGTGCAGGGTGTTGGTTTTAGACCGTTTGTGTATCGCCTTGCATCTGAAGGCGGCCTTGCTGGCTGGGTTTCCAACACTTCGCAGGGCGTAATTGTAGAGGTTGAAGGAGCAAAGTCAAAACTTGATGAGTTCCTTGTGAATCTTCAGCAGGAAAAGCCACCCCTTTCGTTCTTTCAGAGCCTTGAATTGTCTTACCTCGACCCGAAGGGTTTCACGACTTTTGAAATCATGCCAAGCGACG
>CAYNRS010000049.1:7498-8362 GCA_964399565.1 uncultured Ignavibacteriaceae bacterium | reverse complement strand
CTGTGAATCCTTCGAACGAACTGGGCGAAGTCGCACGGTTTCACCGAAAGAAACTCGGTCTCACCCAGATTGAACTCGCACTCGAGGCCGGTGTTGGTAAAACTGTTGTCTTTGATATCGAAAAGGGAAAGGAGAGTGTTCAGGTCGACACTCTGAGAAAAGTCTTGACGGTTTTGAATATCCGCGTGAAACTCGAAAGTCCCCTCATGCAGGAGTATGCAGCATTACGCATGAAATCTGATTAAGAAACCTGATTCTGTTGAATCCCTTTGTTCGATCAACTATCTTTTGATTGCATTGGACTTCCGAAGTCTACCTTTGGTCGGTAAAGAGCTTCGGAAGTCTATCTTTGAACGACTATCACTCAGAGCCCTCCATGTTCATCATAAAGCTTCTCAGTGACTTCCTAAAGATTCTCCGTGCCGGACAAGCTCCCTCCCAGGTCGCCGGAGGCTTTGCTCTCGGGTCCATTGTTGGGCTTTCACCGACGCTTACGCTGCAGGGACTCGCTCTCTGGCTCGTTATTCTCGTCCTTGACGTTAACCTCTCTGCCACAATACTTGCGTTTACATTGTTTAGTCTTGTAGCGTATGTCTTTGACCCTCTTTTCCACTCGCTCGGCTATTTTCTCCTTGTCGATGTTGAGGTGCTCAATGGACTCTGGACCGTTTTGTACAACGCCCCCATCGCCCCGTTGACACGTTTTAACAACACCGTTGTACTGGGGAGCCTCGTCGCAGCCCTCTTGCTCTTCTACCCGGTGTTCTGGGGAATGAAGAAGTTCTACATTGCCTATCGCGACCACCTGCACACAACAATCGAAGAATGGAAGATTTATAAGATCATGAGCAGAAGTGTGGTCGT
>CAYNRS010000049.1:1683-7488 GCA_964399565.1 uncultured Ignavibacteriaceae bacterium | reverse complement strand
TCGTTCAGTGGTATCTCAAAATCCGCGACTGGGGGATCGTGCCGTGAGAACAAAATTCGTTTTGTTCATCCTGATCCCGGCGTCGTTTCTTTTCCTTGTCGTGTATCTGTTTGCCGACCGATGGATCGAATCTGGACTGGAGTATGCCGGTGAAAAAGCCGTTGGGGCCAAAGTCGAAATCGATGGCTTGAGCGTAACGCTTTCACCTGTCGGCATCGAATGCGCGCGCCTGAAGGTTGCCAATTCGCAAGACGGATCGAAAAATCTTTTCGAAACAGGTAAGGTGAAGTTCGCTCTCGATTTCGGTCAACTCCTGCGCAGCAAGTTTATCATTGAAACAATGGAGGTCAACGACCTCATCCTCGGAACCAAGCGCGAAACTGACGGGACGCTTCCGGAGAAGAAGGCTGAACAGCCCGCGCCTCAAACTGTCGCATCTGGGACAATGTCGGATACTTCTGCTTCCGCTCCGGCTTCCTTCTCTCAACAAGCGGCGCCTGTCCTCCGGGCGAAGGAGGAAAGGAAAACGCCTGTGTTCGATGTGGAGAGAATCCGCCGGGAGTTGAAGGTCGACAGTATCCTCAGCATCCAAAATCTCCGCACTGTTCAATACTACGATTCGGTAAAGATCGAGGTTGAAAGAGCCGCCCAGCAATGGCAAACAACACTCGCTGAAATCGATAAAATGAAGCCGAAGATTGCCGAGATTGAAACCAACATCAAAGTCATAAACGTCTCGGAAATAAAGAGTCTTGAGAGCGCAAAATCCACGCTCGAGAATGTCAAGCGCTCCTACGATGGCGTGAATGAAATCAACAGGTCGTTTACGGAGCGAAAGAGTGCCCTCAACGATCAGGTGAACAAGTTCTCGAATTCTTACAGCGAAGCGGAGCGTCTGGCAAAGGAGGACTTCAACGCGGTCGTGGGATTGGCGAGGCTTCCCGACATATCGATGCGGGGGCTCGCGGAGCTCATGCTGGGCAAGGACGTGATGCAGAATGTCAGGAAATACCTGCATTGGGTCGACCTTGCGAGAAACAACGTTCCTTCGGGCCTGGGCAAGCCTGAAAAGGAAGAACCGAACAGGCGTCTTGAAGGCCAAAACATCCATTTCCCCGTCGAGAGAGCGTATCCGAAGCTTTGGATTAAGAAGATCCTCGTTTCGGGCGGTACAGACAAAGCTCAGGATCCAGATTATTTTTATCTGAAAGGCGAGGTGCGCGACATCTCGAATAATCAGAGAATCTCCGGCCAACCACTGACGGCATCGCTTTCGGGCACGAAGGGTGGAACGACAACTTTAAGTTTTGCGGCGCAATTCGACAGACGCAAAGACCTTCCAGAGGACGACTATCGTGTGCAGCTTGCAGGCCTAAAGGTCGGCGACATGAACATCGGACGCTCGGATTTCCTTCCTTCAAAGATTTCACAGGGAATTGCCGGAGCAAACATTAACGCCAACGTTCCAGGCAACAAGTTTGAATCGACGTCGGACATCAGGTTCGATAATCTTACCATTGAATTTGAGAGTGCGCCGAAAAATACAGTCGAGCGCATTGTGAAGGACGTTCTGGCGTCGATCAAAGGTTTCAATGTGCGCTTGCGCTTGTGGAACAGCGGCGGAAAATTCGATATGGCTTTTACCACGGACCTCGACGATCAGATTGCTTCTCGCACGAAGAAAGTTGTCGGAGATGAAATTGCTCGGGTTCAAAATGAGATTAGGGCGAAAGTCAATGAGAAGATTGCGGTAAAGCGGCGGGAATTCGAAACACTCTACAATCAACAGAAGGAAGAAATCGCCGGAAGATTAAAGACGTATGAAACTCAGGTGAACGAAAAACTCGCATTGGTTGAAAGCAAGAAGAAGGAAGCCGAGAAGAAGATCGAGGAGGAAACAAAGAAACAGGCGGAGGGTGTAAAGAAGAAAGCTGAGGAAAAGATTAAGGGGTTATTTAAGAAGAATTGATCTTGGGCTGAAGGGACGCGCAAGCGTGCATCCCTATGAGGAAAAAATCACGGCCTTTTTTTGCACTGAATTCTCATACCGCGGTGTCAAAATGAAAAGAGGCAGGAGAGACAATTCGGGGTTTTGTAAAACAAAGATTGAGCAGCGAATCGCACTTGTAGGGCCAATTCACGACTTGCCCCTATGGATTGCGTCTCACCGTTTCTTGCCGTTTCCCTTTCCGTTTTCGCCGGGCCCGATCTTCTTCTCGGTCGCTGCGTCAATCTCCTTGTCTTCTTCTTCCTCCGCAACCACTGCGGCCACATCCGCAACAGAATCCCCTTCCTGCAGCCTAATCAGCCGAACACCTTGGGTGTTCCGCCCGGCCACCCGTATGTCCGTTGCATGCTGGCGAATGATCATACCGCCCGAAGTAACCACAACAACGTCGTCCGTGTCCACGACTTCTTTGATGGCAACCATCAAACCAGTTTTGTCCGATGTTTTCACTGTGATAATGCCTTTTCCGCCGCGATGGCTGACCCGATAATCTTCAGTGTCGCTCCGCTTTCCGTAGCCCTTGTCTGTTGCAACGAGGATCGTGGTGCCTTTGCGTTTCAATGTAACAAGTCCAACGACCTTGTCTTTTTTCGCCAACCGGATTCCTCGAACGCCGGAAGCTCCCCTTCCCATCGCACGCGCTTCCTTCTCGTGGAACCTGATCGCCATGCCTTCATGCGTGCCAACGACGACATCGCACGTGCCGTCGGTAAGCTTGACATCTTTGAGGATGTCGTTTTTCTTCAGTCCCATGGCCACAATGCCGCTCTTGCGCGGGTTGCTGAAGTCTGAAAGCACGACTTTCTTGATCATTCCCAGGTGTGTCACCATGAGCACGTAGTGTTTGTCATCGAACTCCTTTACACCGATGAAAGCTGAGATATTTTCTTCCGGGGATTTTGCGATCAGGTTATTGATCGACTTCCCTTTCGCCATCCGTCCCGCCTCGGGAATCTCGTGTACCTTCAGCCAGTAGCATCGGCCTTTGTCTGTGAAAATCAGGATGTAATCGTGCGTACTGGCGACGAACATGTGCTCCATAAAGTCGTCTTCCTTCATCCCCGCTCCTGTGACTCCTTTGCCGCCGCGTGATTGGCGCCGATAGCCGGAAACGGGATAGCGCTTCACAAACCCGCCGTGGCTAATGGTAATAACGACTTCCTCCTCGGCTATCATGTCCTCAACGCTGAATTCTTCGGCGTTGTACACGATTTCGGTCCTGCGTGGGTCGCCGTATTTCTTTTTAAGCTCAAGGAGCTCTTCCTTGATGATGTCCAGCTGCCTGGCTTTGCTTCCGAGGATGCTCTTGAGTTTTTCAATCAGCTTAATGGTCTCGCGATACTCGTCTTCCACCTTTTTGCGCTCAAGCCCGGTGAGTCTTTGCAAACGCATATCCAGAATTGCCCTGGCCTGGATCTCCGACAGCTTGAACTTCTTCATCAAGCCGAGCCTAGCCTCTTCCACGTCTTTTGATGCCTTGATAAGCTTGATAACGGCGTCGATGTCCTTGAGGGCGATGAGATAACCTTCCAGGATGTGAGCCCGTTTTTCGGCTTCGTCGAGGTCGAACTTTGTCCGGCGGACGATGACCTGGTTGCGATGCTCGATAAAGAGCTTGATCATATCCCGCAGCGTGAGCACCTGCGGCCGGCCTTCCACAAGCGACAGCATAATGACGCCGAACGTTGTCTGCATCTGTGTATGCTTGTAAAGATTGTTCAGCACGACCTCGGCGTTACCGTCCCGTTTGAGGTCGATGACAATGCGCATCCCATCGCGGTCGGATTCGTCTCTGATGTCTGAGATATCTTCCAGTTTCTTATCGTTCACAAGTTCGGCGATTGTTTCAATGAGTCCGGATTTGTTTACCTGGTACGGAATCTCCGAAACAATGATGCGCTGACGCTCGCCCTTTGCGGTTTCGATGTTGGCCTTTGCACGCACAAGAATGCGTCCGCGCCCTTTCGTGTAAGCATCTTTGACGCCTTCGTAGCCGTAGATAATCCCGCCCGTCGGAAAATCCGGGGCGGTGATGTGTTTCATGAGCTTCTCGTTCGTGATGTTCGAGTCAGCAATGTAAGCAATGCAGCCGTCGATGACTTCGCTCAGGTTGTGCGGCGGGATGTTCGTCGCCATTCCAACGGCGATACCCGAACTGCCGTTGCAGAGAAGGTTGGGGAATTTTCCCGGAAGGACCGTCGGCTCTTCTCGTGTGCCGTCGTAGTTGGGGATGAAGTTGACGGTGTTCTTCTGCATGTCCGCCAACAGTTCCATTGCCAGGGGAGTCAGCCGCGCTTCGGTATAACGCATTGCGGCGGCATCGTCGCCGTCGATGGAGCCGAAATTGCCCTGGCCTTCCACGAGCATGTAACGCATGTTGAAATCCTGCGCCATGCGCACGAGGCTCGGATACACGATTTGCTCACCGTGCGGGTGGTAGTTGCCCGATGTGTCGCCGGCGATCTTTGCGCATTTGCGGAAGCCGCGGCCGGGAGCGAGGCCGAGGTCGTTCATCGCTACCAGGATACGACGGTTGGAGGGTTTCAACCCGTCGCGCACATCAGGAAGAGCTCGTGCTGTGATGACCGACATCGAATAATCGATGTACGAGCCTTTCATTTCCTCTTCGATATCAACGGGGACAACTTTTTCGTTCAATTGCGCCATATGTTGTTCGGTATTCTTGCCCTCACAAAAAAGTCACGCTCATGGCGAACGGGGTCGAGCCATGCTCCTGGCTTTGTACACCCTTCGACTTCGCTCAGGGTGACTTGAAACTCTACGTATTACACATCCAAATTCCTCTCACATACTTCGCATTCTTCTCGACCTGTTGTCCGAAGAGTTCCACTCGTAGGACGCTAAACTGCCGCCTCTGTTCTACTTTCGCGTTACTTATTTTTCTGGTGCTTCCTTGATCTTCTTCAGGGCTTCCCTTGCACTTTCGCTCTCCGGGTTCAGCTTCAGGGATTTTTCATAACATTCCGTGGCTTTCTTTGTATCTCCGGCTTTCACGAATGCTTCGCCAAGGCTGTCCCAAGCGTTAGCCGAATTCGGAAATTCTTCGGTGTTCAAGGTAAATATTCGTATTGCTCCTGCCGCATCGTCCTTTCCCAGTAATTCATAACCGAGACTGTTTAAAGAGCTTTCGCCAAAATCATATGCGCCCCTGCCGTAGAATTTTTGCTTCAGGTCCTTGTAATGCTGGAGGGCGGCGTCCGAGCCCTTCAGGCGGTATTTTTCTCCAATCTCTTCTTCCAGCGTCATGGGTTTTGGCTTGCCGTGATGGCATGTGTGGCACCACATGTTCACGCGCTTGTCACCGCTCGTTTCGATTTTCTTCAGGTGGTCGTTCACGCTGCCTAGCATCCTCAGCATTTCGCGTGCGCGATTCTTGTTGGGGTTTTCGTCCGAGGCAAAATTGTACGTGCTCAGCGGTTTCCCCTCTTCTCCCTGATGACAATACGAGCAGCGAACGCCCAGCGCCCGCGTGAACCCCTTCATGACCGGACTCAACCGTGAACCGGGCCATTCTTTGTTCAGGACCTGAATGTTCTTTGTTTTTTCAGGCCACGACCATTCGTCCTGTGCCCATGAAACATACTGAAAGGACGCGAGCACAAGGCTTATACGGCAGAATGTTTTCAAAACCCCGGGCATAAACGTCCTTCCTCGCGGTGAATCGTCAGGACTTTTTCTAAACATCCAGATTCCTCACGTACTTCGCATTCTTCTCAATAAACTCTCGCCTCGGCTCCACTTCATCCCCCATCAGAATCGAGAACGTCCTATCTGCG
>CAYNRS010000049.1:0-1673 GCA_964399565.1 uncultured Ignavibacteriaceae bacterium | reverse complement strand
CCGTGCGTGTTTCGGGGTTCATCGTCGTTCCCCAAAGCTGGTCCGGGTTCATCTCACCCAGTCCTTTGAACCGCGAAATCGCTATGCCGTCGCTCTTCACAACTGCGCCTTCCTCGGTTATCGCCGTTGCCGGCACTTCCCCTTCTTCTTTTTCGCCTTTTGCCTTCTTCTCGCTCTTTAGTCGTTTGATCACCTCGTCCCGCTCTTCTTCGTCGAACGCGTAGAGCTCCGTTTTTCCTCTCTTGAGTTTATACAGGGGCGGCTGGGCAATGTAAAGATGCCCGAGCTCGATGATTTGTTTCATATACCTGAAGAACAGCGTCAGCAGGAGCGTGCGGATATGCGAGCCGTCTACGTCCGCATCACACATGAGGATGATTTTGCCGTAGCGGATTTTCGCCGGGTCGAACGTCTCGCCCACCCCTGCGCCGATAGCCGTGAAAATGGCCCGGATTTCCTCGTTCTCCAGCATCTTGTGCACTCGGGCTTTTTCGACGTTGAGGATCTTCCCCTTGATGGGCAAAATCGCCTGAAAACGCCTGTCCCTGCCCTGTTTGGCGCTTCCCCCGGCTGAATCCCCCTCCACGATGTAAAGCTCGCAATGCTCGGGGTCATTGATGGAACAGTCGGCCAGCTTGCCGGGGAGACCTCCAGAATCGAGTGCATTCTTGCGGCGGGTGAGATCGCGGGCTTTCCGGGCAGCTTCCCGAGCCTCAGCGGCGCGGAGGCATTTTTCAATAATCCTTCGTGCGTCCGGCCCGTTCTCGTCCAGCCATGTTGAAAGAACTCCGCCCACAACCGACTCCACAATGCTCTTCACCTCAGAGTTGCCAAGCTTTGTCTTCGTCTGGCCTTCGAACTGCGGCTCCGGCACTTTCACGCTCACGATGGCGGTTAGGCCTTCACGGAAATCATCACCCGTGAGCTGGATGCCGTTTTCTTTTGCAATCCCGACCTTGTAGGCATAGTTGTTCAGCGTCCGCGTAAGAGATGTGCGGAAGCCTACGAGATGCGTTCCACCTTCGTGCGTATTGATGTTGTTCACGTACGTGAAAACGTTCTCGTTATACTGGTCGTTGTACTGAAACGCCGTCTCCACTTCTACGACGCGGCCGTTTTCGTCTTTGTCCTGGCCTTTGGCGTAAAATACTTTTTTGGTCACCGCGTGTCTCGTGCCGTCGATGTATTTCACAAACTCGACAAGCCCGCCTTCAAAGTGAAAGGTTTCTTTCTCGGGTTCTTCCTCGCGGAGATCCTCGATGCTCAGGGTAACTTCAGGGTTAAGAAACGCTAGTTCCCTCAAACGCTCGGCGAGCGTTTCCTGCTTGAAATTGCGATTCTTGAAAATTGTCGGGTCCGGCATGAACGTCACTTTTGTGCCGGTCTTGCCTTTTTCAACTTTTCCCGTGTTTTTGACCGGTGCAACGGGGTCGCCTTTCTTGTATTTTTGGAAGAACACTTTGCCGTCGCGGTAGACTTCCACCTCAAGCCAGTCGCTGAGTGCGTTGACAACCGAAACACCGACGCCGTGCAAACCGCCGGAAACTTTGTAGGTGGCTTTATCGAACTTGCCGCCCGCGTGCAGCATTGTCATGACGACTTCGAGCGCGGATTTCTTTTCCTCGGCGTGGATGTCTGTCGGAATGCCGCGGCCGTCGTCAATAACCGTGCAC
>CAYNRS010000048.1:0-8377 GCA_964399565.1 uncultured Ignavibacteriaceae bacterium | reverse complement strand
CTCTCAACGGAAACAGGTTCGATATAGAAATCACGAGTCAGGAAGCTGACATAATCCGGGTTTCTCATGACGCTGTTGTTGTAGCCGCTCTGGAACATCACAGGTTCCAGGGTTATTGTCTGGCCTTCACGCTCCGACTTAAGAACAAACTTCGTCTTTCCATCTTCGGTCGGAGATGATCCTTTATAGGTCACCTGATAGCCGAGGACATCTTTTGATTCTCCCAGCACAAGAGAAGCGGTTTGTTTTTCGCCGTACCCGCCCGACCCAATGATGCCGAGGAATAACAGTGCAAGTCCGGTGTGTGCTGCCGCCCCGCCGACGTAGCGCGGGCTTTCAATGAGTGTTCTGTACCCACGGTCAAGATTTACGAAAAACACGAATAAGGAAACGCCTGCAAAAATCAACATCGACCAATCCTGCACTCCTAAGAAGTACAATGTTGCAGAGGAAACAATCGATCCTCCCAGTGGAATCCACAGTCGACTGAAGAAATCCTCTTTTCGTGTTTCATTCCATCTGAGCAAGAGACTGAGTCCCAGCAGCAGAGACATCGTTATCGCAAGAGGCAGATTCGAGCTGTTGTAAAATGACGGCTCCACAGTTGTCTTCGAAAAAATCGGCAAGCTCGTTCCAAAGAGAATGACGAGAGCGCTCAAACCCATAACAAGCGCTGCAATTCCGATGAAAGATTGTCTGTTCCACAACCTCTCGTCCTGCATTGGCGGAGTAAGTTCCTTCCATCGCGTTTGAATCAGCCTGATACCGATGAAGGCAACTGTCCCGAGCCATAAGAGCAAAAGCGAATACGCCAGCGCGCCCGGATCAACGAACGAATGCACTGACGCATCACCAAGAATTCCGCTGCGAGTGAGAAAAGTACTGTAAATGACGAGTGTGAAGGTCGCAACGGCAAGGGCAAAGTTTGTCCTGATGAATTTTCCGGTCTTCTTCTGAACAATCATCGTGTGGATGAGAATAACGCTCACGATCCATGGAATGAGCGACGAATTCTCGACGGGATCCCAACCCCACCAGCCACCCCAACCCAAAACACCGTACGCCCAGTATCCGCCCAACATGATACCGGCGCCGAGGGCTACGGATCCAAACAGAACCCAGGGAAGCGCCAGTGGAACCCACTCAGAGTAGATTTTTTTCCACAGGCTGGCAACCGCAAACACAAACGGAACCGCCATAGCTGCAAATCCAAGGAACAGCACGGGCGGATGAATCGCCATCCAGAAATTTTGGAGCAGCGGGTTAAGACCTTTTCCATCCGGGGGAATGTGGCCGGCATGGAATTGGTCCGGATGAGCGTCCCAGACAAGGTTGAAAGGGGATTTCACGGCAACAAGCAAAAGCAAGAACATTTGAAGCAGTGCATAAACCGACATGACTTCGAATTCTATTTTCTTTCGACGAGAGTATTGGAGCACCGCCAAGCCGATCGCTGCACCAAACAGCGCCCACAACAGGAAGCTTCCCTCCTGCCCCGCCCAGAAAACGCTGACGAGGAGATACACAGGCAGGCTGCGCGAGCTGTAACTCCAAACGTAGGCGTACTCGAACTGGTGACGCATGATGAACAGCATCAGTAGAAAAGATGCGAAACCTACGGCGAAGGCGGAGATGATGAAACTCTTGCGCGCTCGATTTGCAGAAGCGCCCTTGCCGCCTGCTGCCTGATAATAATATGCCGCTGAAACTGCCGCTGCGAGCAGCCCTATCCACACAACGACTGAACCTAACATGATTTTCCTTTCCTCAATTGAGTTACAAAATTGGCTATTCTGAGATCAGCCTCCTTTGTGCAATCTCCATGCCATTTTGTTCGTGCGTTGACTTACGAAATGCCTTGGGAAACGGTGAAAAAAGAGCTTCTTCTATGAAATCGAGTAGCTTGAATGTCTGGATTGTTGCAAGAGTGGGAAAATTCGAGGTTTCTTGTCAGAAATGGGAAACGCGCTTTAGCCACGACCTTAAAGTCGTGGCTAAAACATGAGGACTGCAGATCTTGTAAAAACACGAACGGCGGAACTGCCTGCCGGCAGAGGCAGGCTCACCGTCCGCCGCTCGTGGCAAAATCAAGCTATGGTTTGCGTAGCTCTGCTACAGACGACTTCAACAGGTCGATGGTATACACAGAATTGTGCACGCCATGACTGAGGTCGTGTTCAACAAAGAAGAAATTGTATAACGCGCCTGAGCGGACAGCAGGTCTAATTTTCAGCGCACCTGAGCCGCTGGCTGCGTTTACAGAGTATCCTGCGCTGTCTGACCCCGTGATCCACGCCTTCTTTGCTCCGACATTCCATTTGTTGACAATGGAAGTATCCTTCATCATGGTAGCAAGCGTGTCAAGGTATCTGTTCACGGTTGTTTGAACGCTGTGATAATCAACCGAGGTGATCGTCGGGTGACACGCGCTGTTCTTACAACCTTCCAGCAAGGAGGACGATGTTCCATACCGGATGTTCATCGTGTGGGCTCCCGCCATGCCGAATTCAGAACCGCTAGCTGCGGGGTCCGCCATGTGGCATTGAACGCAACCCTCGGTCTTGAGCAGAGGGGCCGTTGTGTGTGCCGAGTTGCCACTGTAGGTTGACCCTGCAAATTTGAATCCGCCTGTACCATTCAGCACGTGAGACTGCACACCGTAATGTTGGTACCACCGTGAGCTCGTGATCGTAATCGTATCTGTCACGGCAGTCTTCGTCGGATCAGGCTTGGGGCTGATCGTGCGCGGTCGGTGACATGAAGCGCACAGGTTGCCTTTTCCGAAGTCGAACGATGCATCCGCATCGCCTGTGACACCTGCAAAGAGCGTGACAGCCGAGGTGGTTCGAAGCGTAAAGTTTGCTCTTGAGTGCGGTGAATGGCACGCAAAGCATCCCGGAGGCGAGGGCTGCTGGGCCGGGGTGACGGTCTTTCCCGAAGTCTTCTGTATAAATCCCTCGGTCGTATGACATTCGGCGCAGCTGGAGCCGGCGCGCTCGTAATCGCCGCCGTAAGAATGCTTCGACTGCTCCCACTGATACTTCCTCGCCCACACGTGATAGGTCGAGTCCGTGTCAGGGTTGTGACAATCTCCGCATTTGATTCCTTCTGCAAATCCCTCGAAGCTGATAACAGACGCGTCTGCCCCCGCGGGACCTGCCGGACCTTCCGGCCCTTTACATCCGTTTAATACTCCTACCAGCATTCCGAGCGCTATCAGAAAGCTAGGTAAGAAAAGAGATTTCTTCATGAGGTAACCTCCTGTGAATGTACTGCTGTTTCTTTTTGATGCTGTTTACTGCGGTACAACATTTCAAAAACCAATATCCTGACCGTTGATGTTCAGTCGCCCGTCAATATGTTTCGACGGATTGGTGAACCCCAAACTCGCGTTGACGACCGCGCCGTGGCAGGACGCGTTAGAGCAATTCAGGTCATTCGGGTGTGTTCCACCCTGTGCGGCAGTCTTCGGAAGAGCCCGTTCGGCCAGCGTCGGTTTCGTAATATCGCCGTGGCAGGAACCGCATGCCGCGCTGAACGCCGCGCCGCCGTTCCAGAACATCGGGTTCGTTCCGTTGCCGTTCTTGAACTGCCCATGACAGTAGGTGTTCGAGCAGGAACCGGACGGTTCAAGATACACCGGTACCGGCGTGACACCGATCGTTGCGCGCGACGCAAGCCCGCGCGACAGGACGACTTCTGCTTTCCCCGCATTGGAGTCGATATGGAGCGTATCATAAATACTTCCCGACGGATAAATATGGCAATCCGTGCATGAAGCCGCCTGCGCTCTCACAGTTCCGAGCACATGAATCTGATGTTCTCCGACACCGCGAAAACTCGGGTCCGTATTTCTACCGAGGTCCCTTGGCGGAGCTGAGTTGGCTGTCGAGCCATGACAAACATTGCAGTGCTCTGGCCCGAGGACATCCGTGTGGCATGTGCGGCAGGAAACACTGACGGTCCCGCCGGTGTAGTTGTTGCCGTGACATGTTCTGCAGCCTCGCATATCCCAGTTTGCCTGCCGAATGGCATCGCCGTGAAAATTTGCTGAAGCGGCTGTGGCCCAGCCGTCAGGGTGTATCTTGAGGGATCCAGTCGAGGCCTCGGGCAAATCACTTTTTAGGTCGCTGCACGAAGAGAGCACCACTGCTCCCAGCATTGCGGCAACAATCATTAGGGAATATGTCGATCGTGAATTCATCGCACTACTTGTGGCAATATCCACAGAATTTTTGTCCTCTTGTCCCGCTCGGCCGTGCGTTTACATCGTTGTGGCACATGAAGCAGCTTGATCCGGGATCGGAATGCCATTCGCCGTTCACGTCCGCCATGAACCCGCGCGTGTGCGTTTTAGGGTCGGTTCCTTTCAAACCGTCGGAATCCGTGTGGCACGTCAGACACGTCGGATCTCCACCCTGGACGTCATGGCAGGAGGCGCAGCTTTCGATGTCTCTACGAGCCAGCGTTGCGTGTCCTCCTCCTCCCGAGCCGACGCCAACTGTGACAAATATCCCAAACTGCTTCGAGTGTGAAAGCGGTTTGAACGCGGCTTGATTGACGTTTCCACCAGCAGCATGACATGTCGCGCAAAAGATTTGTTCTTTATGGCACGATTGACATTCCTGTTTCTTTTGCTGTGCGGCCAGGCCATGCGTGAACCGGAAATTCAGGTCGTGGACTTTTGCCAGAAACATTCCCTGACCCCTGTCGATCGCTGTGAGACGTGGCGCTCTCGGCGACACCAGGTCCTTGCCTGATTTCTGCGTGCCCGTCAAACCCACGCCGTTGTGGCAATCCTGACATGTCTCCTGCGTGTGACAGTTCATGCACTTTGAATCGTTCACGCGTGCAATTCTCTTGTGCTCCTTGATAAAATCTGTGCGGTCGTGTTCGCGTGGACGAAGTGAAGCGAAGTTTGTGTGGCAAGTCTCGCAGGCATTCGTAACTTTGAGATCGTTATGGCACGTGTTGCACGTGGCCATGGCCGGAAGTTTCACACTCTCGAGCTGCTCAGAAGCTTCGACGTCCTTGTGACACGTCTGACATTCGATCTTTTGTTCGGCAATATGGAATTCGTGGGAGAACTTCAGCTCTCGACCTGGTTGCTCAAATACATATGTACCGACGTCCTCGCTTGTATGGCAGTACGTGCAAGTGTTGGTCACTTGCTCTTCATGGCATGATTGACAATTTTCGTGTTTTGCAGACAGATTGTCCGATGAGAGCTTGCTCGTGGAGGCCGAGTTGTGACAATCCGCGCAGGAAATCCCGGAATCTTTTACGTGAAACTTGTGCGAGAATTTGATCGAGGATTTCTGAATTTCTTCCACGACATCAAGGGATGCTGTCGAGACGGTCAACGTGGCGACAACCGAAAGCATAACGCTGACGATCAGGTACTCACGGCCGTTGGTGATCTTTGAAAGAAGTCTGATCATGTTTCTACAAAAGGTCCAGGCGTTGGAGGAAAAGGTAACTGAGTCGGACGAACAGCCTTGTGTCGTTTTGGTAGATCTTGTTTCGAATCCACTGCAGCTGCGTATCCACGGAGAGCTCTGTCATCGGCCGGTACACAACGCCGAGACCTGCACTTAACGCACCCTCCAACGGGGCATTCTCATTCAGCTTGTATCGCGCATATCCCAGCATCAATGTGGGCGTCAGGGTATTCTCCATCATGGGGTAGCCGAGATTCAACGAGCCGGAGGTTATTTCGCCGGGATAGCCCGCACGCGTGGAAACACTCAGACCTGCATATTTCGCGTTCGCTCCAACCGTGATTGTCCTGACGTTTTCATCGTCATAGCTCAAGTATCCAAAGCGGACGAAATACTGCGGGTGGTCGGGGAGCGAAAGCTCGAAACCGAATTCGTATTCTTTCAGCGTATTAAAGGTGAAAGCAGAAAAAATCGAGTTAAACGAAACCCTTGGCTCGCGCTGCAAATACTCCGCCGTCAATCCAACTTCATCCGTTGCTTTGACGCGGGTGAACAACTGGAAACGGGAGTTCTTCTCGAAGATAAGGTCGTAATCGTAGCGGCCGTACGCAGAGAGCCAGCCTTCATAGTCGACGTTGACGTCACCGCTCAAGTATTCTTCCTCGCGGGCGCTTGGCTTGATGTCAACCAGGTACGGATTAAACAAAGAGTCGCGCCTCGTTGCCTTATAGACACTTGGCTGAATAGCCCGCTTCATGTAACTGAGAGAAAGCTGAGCCTCGTCGGCCGGCGTGGCAACAAATTGTGCACCGGCCATGTAATTGTTCTCACCGTCGTCGATCAGTTGAGCCTTCTGTAGGGGAGGCGGAAGGGTTCCGTAATAACCATCGATTTTGATTTGTGAATCAAACACCTTAATCGCAGCGCGGCCTCCGTCAATGGTCCCGTTACCAACACCTGCGAAAACGAACTGACGCCCAAGAGTGACATCGAACATTTCAAAAAGGTCCGCAGCGCGAAGATACATGTTGTAAAGTCGGTACTGACCCTTTCCTTTGAGCGGTCCCGCAAAATCATTGTAACCCTGCCAGTACGTCGAGAAGGCAAGGTTCTCCGTAGCTGCAGTGAATTGCACGGTTTGATAGCCGAAAAGATGATCCGACGACTGGCCGACGGTGTCCTGTTGCTGCCAGGCGTAGGCTGATGAAACAAACCGTGCCTGAATCAGTTGAGAAACTGCCGAACTTGCGGGGAGGATAAGTATGAGGAAGAAGAAAATTCTTCGCATAATTACTGTTGTTTAGCGACGAGAATCGGGCAATCAGTGTGCCATCGGGCTTTCTACTTTTTCTACAGAAAACGGCCTTTTTCCGGCAATTTTTGAGGCAGAATTCTCATGGGTAGGAAAATCCATCGTTCATTTTTTCAACAATTGGAAAACAGGAGTAACTGCTGGTTAAGGATAGAGCCGCTCAATTTCCCAGCGCCCCTGTCGATTACGAGTGTAGAGTATCCTCTCATGCAGCCTAAATGGCTTTTCTGTCCAGAATTCGATCTCTTCCGGTTCGATTCGATAGCCTACCCAGTAGGGAGGTCTCGGTACCAACCGCACGCCAAATTTCGCCGCATAGAAAGCGACTTTCTTTTCGAGGTCGAACCGGCTTTTCATCGCGCTCGATTGCTTTGAGGCCCAGGCACCGATTTGCGCCAATCTTGGTCGCGTGGCGAAGTACTCATCGGCTTCCTTGTCGCTCACCATCTCGACTTTGCCTGAGATGCGAACCTGTTTATCCAGTGGCATCCAGTACAAACAAAGGGATGCTCTCTTGTTGTTTTCAAGGTCGCGACCTTTGTTGCTCTCACGATTTGTGTAAAAGACAAAACCATGCTCACCAAAGTCCTTCAGGAGAACCATCCGAACCGACGGGCGCCCTTTTGCATCAGCGGTAGCGAGCGCCATAGCGGTGGGTTCTTCTATTTTTGCTTTTCTGGCTTCTTCAAACCACCGCCTGAACAACTGGATTGGGTCTTTTTCGATGAAACGTCCTTTCTGTAATCAGCTTGTAGGTCGGAGCACCCGCCACAAAGCGCGGCGGGCAAGCCACTCCGACCTACAAGCAATTCTCGATTAATTCACATCTCTTTTCTCAATTCCCAGATACATTTGCCGAGGTCGTGCGATTTTCTGCTCCGGATCCATCAGCATTTCTTCCCATTGTGCAAGCCAGCCGGACATACGCGGAATGGCGAACAGCACCGGGAACATGTCGACGGGGAATTTCATCGCCTGATAAATCAGGCCGGAATAGAAGTCCACGTTCGGGTACAGCTTTCGTTTGACAAAGTAGTCATCCTGAAGCGCAATGCGTTCGAGTTCAAGCGCGATTTCGAGCTTCGGGTTCTTCCCTGTCACGCCGAAAACCTGGTCGGCCATCTTCTTGATGATTTTGGCGCGCGGGTCATAGTTCTTGTATACGCGATGGCCAAAGCCCATCAATTTGCCTTTACCGTCCTTCACATCTTTGATGAAAGCCGGAACCTTGTCCAGCGAACCGATCTCGTCCAGCATTCTCAACACGGCTTCATTCGCACCGCCATGGAGCGGGCCATACAGGGCAGCCGCAGCTCCAGCTGATGCGCAATACGGATCAACCTGCGAGCTTCCGATAGATCTCATGGCATTGGCGCTGCAGTTTTGCTCGTGGTCCGCGTGGAGGATAAACAGAACATCGAGTGCTTTTACGAGAACCGGATCCGGCTTATACTTCGACTCGGCCACCTTGAACATCATGCTCAGGAAGTTCTCCGCGTAGGTGAGGTCGTTCTCCGGATACACGTATGGAAGCCCGATGCTGTGACGATATGCCCAGGCAGCGATCGTTGGGACCTTGCCAATCAGCCTCCACACTTGCTTCCTGCGCACCTCGGGATCCAAC
>CAYNRS010000047.1:0-8449 GCA_964399565.1 uncultured Ignavibacteriaceae bacterium | reverse complement strand
CTTCTCACCTACTCCCTACCTCCTACTCCCTACTCCCTTTTTTCTGGGTCTCCAACCTTGACGCTTCGGCCAAGTTCTCTGTTGATGGGCCTCCACCCGGAGGGTGCCACCTTCTTTTTGAAAGTCCAACGGGTGAGCCAGAGGAAAGTCAATTCTCAGAGAATTCAGCTGATCCTCAATAGTGATTTTTTATCGCACCGCAACCTTGGGCTAACCAAAAGATCGAGTGTCTCAAAATCCATAAAACTCAGAGGAGAATAAAATCATGCTCGAAATGAATAACTTGCAGATCAACGTCGTTGCTGTATTGGTGGCAACAGTTGTCGCTTTTATTCTTGGATTCTTATGGTACGCAAAACTCTTTGCAAGGCCCTGGATAAAGGAAATGGGCTACGACCCTAACATGAGACCTGACCCGAAAACAATGGCAAAAGGCATGGCGCTCATGGTCATCGGAAATTTTCTTTTCGCGTGGGTTCTCGCATTCTACTTGGCAGGTTGGCGATTTATTCCGGGCTCTGCTGACCTAGGAACAGCATCCTTCGCGATCAATTCTGCGCTTTCTGTGTGGATAGGTTTTTTTGTTCCCGTTCATTTGAGTAGAGTTGTGTGGGAAAGACATTCGTGGAAGTTATTCTTCATTAACAGCGGATACCATTTGGTCGCGACAGCAGTTGTGGCCCTGATTCTTGCCTATTGGCTTTAGAAAATCGAAGATTGAACCAAGAACCCGTTCGAATGAGAGCTTGCAGACACTTCAGGAGCTCAATCAGACGTGTGCAAACTCCGGTGAGCGGGGGTGCAACCTCGCTCGTTGTCGCCATGGCTCTTCATACATTTATGATAATTCCCTCCTAAGCTTGTTCTTCGGATGGCTCTACCAACCAAAGTCGGCGCAACTATCATTCATGAGAGCACCCAAGCCCGAGGATTGTTTCACAGTTGAGGAGTCGGCGGAAATGAGCGCATTGTGTTGTTCGGGGAGTCATGAGTCATGCAAGGCGGCCGGAGCCATCTTTGGGGACGTTTATCTTCTATGGAGACTAACATGAGAGCCAAAGCATCCTATTCAGTCAAGAAATGGGAAGAAGCTACATTTCGCCAAATGTCCTCTGAAATGAAAATGACGAAGGCCTCAGTCCTTTACGAGTTCAGCGGCGACCTTGAGGGCAGTGCCTCTGTTGAATCTCTGATGTTCTATCGTCACTTTGATCAAAATGATCAACACAAAGCATCAGCTTCTTACGTAGGGCTTATTCATTTTGAAGGCATAGTCTCGGGAAAATCAGGAAGTTGTGTTTTCGAAGACAATGGAACCTTCGAAGCGGGCTCAGCGAATTCCTCTCTACGGATTGCCGAAGAATCTGGCACGGGAGGCCTCAAAGGAATTTACGGTACCGGAATCTATCGTGCGAACAAAGATGGCTTTCATTTAGAACTGGACTACGATTTTCACAAGCCCCTTGACATCAAATGATCAAGTGCCGCCGCGCACGAGCGCATCACAAAGCAACAACGACCCGCCATAAAGACTGGCGGGCAAGCGCTCACTTTGGTGAAAGACAAATCATGGTGGTCGTTCAATGCCAAATCATCCCGTTGCCGTGGTCGTTCACCAAGTCAAATTTAAAAGCAGGCTAGAAAAGAGCCGAGCTCCTAATTCCGACTGCACTTTACCCGACACGTCTGAACAACGAATAACACCATGACAGAAACCAACCCCAACTCACGATTAGAGGCTTTTTGCGACGGAGTATTTGCAATAGCAATAACGCTCCTGATTATTGAAGTGAAACTCCCTTCAACAGCAATAATCAGCAACACTGCTGATTTCTGGCTGGCCCTTCTACATATGGGCCCGTCCATATTTGCATTTGTGTTAAGCTTCGGGATTATCCTTATCACCTGGGTCAATCATCACAACAGTTTGAAGCTGGTCAATAAATCATCAGCCTCTTTTATTTATGCAAACGGATTCTTGTTGCTCGCTGTTGTTTTTATTCCATTCCCGACCGCTTTGCTTGGTGAATATCTTTTGACAGACCATTCCGCACCCGCGGTCGTTCTTTATGTTTCCACGATGTCTTTGCAGGCTCTTGGTTGGATCTTGTTAATGAGCGCGGCTCTTAAGAATCGATTGTGCAGAGATGAACAATCAATCATGAGAATACGTGATAGCAACAGGTATGGATATTTTGCATTCATCATCTATTCTCTTTGTGCAGTGATCGCTTTCTGGTTTCCTCTGACCATTGCCATCGTTACTACTCTGATTTGGGTCTTTTGGCTCATATGGGGAATCATGGTGAAATCATGAATAGATTATTGATAAAATTGGAGCGTGTTGGGGGTCATTGGAGGTAATCGAGACATAGAGGCAAGAATACTTCAATCGGATATGTTTCACATTTTGCGGGCAGTGGAACGAGCACACAAGGTCGACCTTCGCCGGGTAGCCCTTTGTGCTCCAATTGTTTTTGCTGTGCATGTGCTTGAAGAAGCCCCTAATTTCGTCGAGTGGTTTAACAGCATGGTGGGGCGCGGAATTACACAGTCTCTTTTTTTCTCGGTCAATGCTGTCGCATTCCTCATCACGCTCATCCTGGCTGGACTGGTTGCTGCCGCACGCGATCAATTCGCAGCGATGGCCATGACAACGTGGCTCGGTTTTCTGATGTTGGCCAACGGACTGTTCCATATCGTGGCGACCGCCGTTCACGCAAGATATTGCCCGGGAATCGTCACCGGCACCTTTCTTTACATCCCTTACTTTGCCTGGTTCACTTCGGTTGCTATCCGACAACTTCAGATTCGTTTGCCCGTGGTGATCGCTTCGGCGGGTGTGGGGTCGGCGCCCATGTTTGTTCACGGATACCTTATCATCTTTCGGGGCGATAGACTGTTCTGATCAACTGAGGGGTTGAATGACATCTGCCACCAGGGGAAAGGAGCAACGAATAACGTGGCACTTTCGGAGTCTAGATTTCGGAATTCTTAACAACCACAATATTAAAGAAAGGAGTTTATTGTGAAGAACCGCTCAAAAAAATGGATTTTTGGTTTTTGCATTATTGTTTTCGGATTGTTGGCAATCAGTCTTAGTGCTTTTCGCCCGATTACAACAACTTTTGCAACAAAGGGGAAGGTAAGTTGGACGAACCCGCCTGAGAACGCGGGGAAAATCAAGGCCGTGATAAACGGGCAAGAAGAAGAATTCACGTACAACGTCAAGGCCGGACACACAAAGGGCGGATACTCACCGAAGGTAGGCGACGATGTGCAATTTGACACGGACGGCAGTCACGTGGCCCGCAATATCGAAAAACTGGTCACTCGAACCCCATCCTGTGCGCTGATAGGCCCGTCTGCGCCTGTGTTGAAGGGCACGAGTGTCAGCATCGCCTATGAGACATTTGGGGCCGTGAAAGCGGAGTTTGATAACGGCATTGGGCCTGTCCCGGTTGGCAGCGGAGTATTCAGTATGGTCGTTAATGCCGACATACAAGTCACACTCACAGTCTATGATGACATGGGCAGGTCGGAATCATGCAAAGTCACGATTTTCGTGTTGTGACGATAGAGATTCTATTTAATATCTATTTCCAAAAGAAAATAATCAGAGAATGAAGCTAGGTCATTGGCATTACTCTATTTTCAATATTTCAGCCTCCGCTGTTCTTCTCACGACGGTTGCATCGTCTCAGGCGGTCAAGCAAGACAGCTTGTGGGAACCCCTCCATGTTCTTATCGGAAGTTGGAAGGGTACAGGTGCAGGGGAGCCAGGCACCGGCGAGTATGAACGAACGTATCGGTTCGTGTTGAACAAAAAGTACATTGAGGTCACAAACAAGTCCATCTACGCGCCGTCTGAGAAAAAGCCCAATGGAGAAGTGCACGAGGACGTGGGATACTTCAGTTATGACAAGTCACGCCGTGCGTTTGTGCTCCGCCAATTTCACATCGAGGGATTTGTGAACCAATACGCGATGGAAAGTATTTCGGGAGAGGGAAAGAGGCTCGTTTTCGTTTCAGAAGCGATCGAGAATATTCCGGCAGGGTGGAGGGCTAGAGAAACGTACGACGTCGTGGATGAGAATCAGATTGAAGAAACCTTCGAACTTGCAAGGCCTAATAAGGCGTTTGAGGTATATTCGAAGGTCAAGCTTAAGAGAATTCATTGAGGTTTTTACAAACAGAATGGGGCGGAGAGTTGATCCCTGCCCAATCCAAACATATAGCAGAATACTAAAACGCAAATTGCGAAGTTAGTTTCTTCTCTCCAGCTTTACCTTGACCGTGATTTTTTCTTTCCCACGCGTAATGACAACATCGACCTCATCGCCTGGCTTGTACTCTCCCAGAGCATACGTGTAATCATAGAGGTTTTTGATGTCCACCTTGCCAAACTTGATGATGATATCCCCTGCCTGCAGGCCGGCCTTCGCGGCAGGGCTGCCTTCCCGTACACCTGCGAGTTTCATCCCCTCGACCTGTTCGCCAAAATCCGGAATCGTTCCGGTATACGTTCGCATCCCTTCACGGCCTCCTCCGGTGGGCTGACGAGGCGCTTCGACCTGAGCGTACAGAGGCCGTGTTTCTGCACCCGCCAACTCCGAAGAAATATTCGCGATGAGGTCGAGGACCTGCTTCGCTCCCTCCGCATTAATTTTGTCGAAATCATCCGACGGTCGATGATAGTCCGGATGTATATCCGTAAAAAAATGAAAGACGGGAATCTTTTTTGCATAGAACGATGAATGATCGCTCGGCCCGAAACCGTCCTTCTGCAGCTTCAGGTTAAAGGTTGAGTCTTTGTTGTATTTGATCACGAGTGCCTCAAACCCTGGCGACGTTCCCATTCCGTAGACAATGAGTTTTTTGTCTTTCAGGCGCCCGATTTCGTCCATGTTGACCATCGTTATCATTTTCTCCAGGGCTACTGTCGGGTTCTTTGTATAGTACGCTGACCCTAACAATCCCATTTCCTCACCAGAAAACGCAAGAAAAAGCATGCTTCGCTTCAAATTAGCTTCTTTCGATGCAAAGTATTGTGCAAGTTCGAGCAAACCCGCTGTGCCGGATGCATTATCGTCGGCGCCGTTGTGAATCGCAACGGTATCGGGGTTCAGCGAACCCGACCCTTCGCCTCCATACCCGAGGTGGTCATAGTGTGCTCCGATGACAAGAATTTCTTCCTTTAATTTTGCGTCATTGCCTTCGAGGAAGCCGACGAGGTTCTCAGTCATCTCTCGGATTTCCTGAACATCTGTTTGAAGCAACAACGATACGTCCTTTACAAGAAACGACCTTGGAGATTTCGCCTCATTAATTCCTTTCTGGATTTCTCCCAGAGATGCCGGGAGGATTCGCTCGGCCGCCGCCCTCGTGACGTTTACGGACGGAATTCCGGCATTTCCCGTGGTCTGATCGAAGGCGAGCTTCATGAGTTTGTCCTCGTCGGAGTCTTGGGGGCCCGTCACAATGAGAATCGCTTTTGCACCGAGTTCTTTTGCTTTCGAGACCTTATACCGGAGCGATGTGAATGCCCCAAACTCATTGTGTGGAGCATCGCCGGCAGGGGAGTAGCGCATGACGAGTACTGCCTTGTCCTTCACGTCGATGCCCTGGTAATCATCATATTTCTGGTCTGGGGCCGTTATGCCATATCCTGCGAAAACAACTTCTCCTGTGTATGAGCCTGCCGATGAAAACCCGAGAGGCCGAAAGTCCGTCTCGAGCTTGAGTGAGGATTGTTTTCCGGAAACACGAAGTGAGAATGAATTTTTTGAGCCAAGGTTCACGCCGGCGAGGAATTCGAATTTCTGAAAATAGGTCCCGTTATCTCCCAGCGGTTTGAGTCCGTACGAGCGGAATTCTTTTTCAAGGTATCGAGCTGCCAGTTGAGCACCTTTTGACCCTGATTTCCTGCCTTCGAGTTCATCCGATGCCAGATACTTGATGTGCTCGTATACCTCGGCGGCTGTTATCTCCGGAGATCGCTTGCCCTGGGCAGGGAGGGGGGCTGTGAGAAAAAGAATCTGGGTTATCATGACCAAGTTTCGAATAATGGATGCTGATATTGGATTGTGGTTCATGTGGTGCCTTCTAGGATATGTAGTGTGTGAATAGATACATATGGCTTCATCCGTACCTTACATCATTTTTGGTTTTGAAATAAACGTCGATGCGTCGAACGACTGGCCGGTGATGCCAACGCCATCATCAGACGCCAGGTAAACAAAAATATCCGTCACCTGGTCAGGCGTTCGCAGGATCGACTGATCTTCTTCGGGATACGCTTCGCGGCGCATCGCGGTTGCCATGGCTCCCGGGTTCACTGAGTTCACGGCTATGTTATAGGTTTTGAGTTCTTCCGCAAGAACCTGAGTAAATCCCTCGATACCAAACTTTGACACCGCATAGGCTCCCCATTTTGCCCGGCCGGCTTTTCCCACCGAAGCGCTGATATTGATGATGCTTCCTGATTTACGCTCCATCATCGACGGAAGGACAAGTCGTGTAATAAAAAAGGGACCGTTGACATTCGTTTGGACAGTTTCATCCCACTCGCTGAGTGGGTACTCTGAAATGTTGACACGAGATCCCAGTCGCGAAGCATTGTTCACGAGAATGTCCACGTGGCCGAATTCTTTGAGTACGGTTAGAACAAACTTCTCGCATTCCTGGGAGTTTGACACGTCACACGTGATTGCCAGCACGCCGTCTGATGGAAGCTGTTTGCGAACCGCCTCGAGTTCGTTTTTGTGCCGTGAACAAATAGCCACACGCGCACCCTCAGCAGCGAATTTCTGTGCGAGCGCTCTTCCCAGTCCCTTCGAACCTCCGGTGATGATGACACACTTGCCCTTGAGCTTCATCGTGCCTCCTGAAGTCGATTTCAACGCAGCGGTTGAGGGTTTCCTATTCTACCCAATCTGCCAGGAAAATGTTAAACTCATAACGGCTCTTTGCATTTCGGTCGGACACGAACACGACTCGTTTTCCATCACGGCTAAACATGGGGAAAGCATTGAATACGCCCCCAAAAGTCACTTGTTCAACACCGCTGCCATCATCCTTCATGATGTAGAGGTGAAAGGAACGACCTTTCGCGTCTTTCATGTTCGAGGCATAAATGATTCGTTTATTATCCGGATGAAAGAAGGGCGCAAAATTTGCCGTTGCCGTCTTTGTAAGTTGCTTCCTGTTCTTGCCGTCGGCGTCCGAAACAAAAATCTCCATTTTGGAAGGTTTGACGAGCTGTTCTGACAGGAGCGATTTGTATTCCGTGACTTCCGAGTCCGCTTCCGGGTGATAGGCCCGATACACAATGCGTTTGCTGTCCCAGGAGAAGAAAGCGCCGCCATCGTATCCGATGTCGTGAGTCAGCCGTCTGACATTCGAGCCGTCAAGATTCATGGAATACAGCTCAAGATCTCCATCCCTTGACGAGGTGAAGATAATCTTGTCTCCCTTCGGCGACACCGTTGCTTCAGCATCGTAGCCGGAAGTAGCCGTAAGAATCTTGACGCCGCTGCCATCGAGGTTTGCGGTGTAAATATCATATGCTCCATAGACTCCCCATACGTAGCCTTTGGACTTGTCCGGACGCGGAATACAGTTATCGCCGGCCCCATGTGTCGATGCATACAGGATCTTTTTCCCGTCGGGGAAGATAAAAGCGCAGGTTGTGAGTCCTCTTCCGGTGCTTACGAGTTGTTGTCCTGACCCGTCGGCATTCATGAGGAAAATCTGATCGCATTGATAAGGAGGTCGGGTTGATTGAAAAGCCAGTTTTTTGTCGTCAAAAGAGAAATATGCTTCCGCGTTCGTTCCGCCAAATGTCAGCTGCCGTATATTGCGGAGATGTTTTTCCTGTGGATCGCGGAGTGAATCAGGAGTTTGAGCAAGAAGTGATACTGCAAGGAATATGAATAAGAGTATTGCCGCAGATGTTTTCATGATCATTCGATGTGGTTGATTTCGTTGACTGTGAGTTAATGAGAAGATTCAATGTTCCACGCGTTCAGATTTGGCCATGGAACGAATTGTCGCAAGAAGACTTTCTTGGTCGTGAACGGGTGGAGCGCATACAAATCCGGCGCAGACGTAAGCAGTCGCCCGCTTCGTGTTTTGAATCATGGCCCTGACAGACGCAGGCAGTCGTGACGTTCCATGTGGAGCGTGTTTTGTTACAACCTTCCCCGAGGCGAACGTTTTCAGGGCTGCCTGAAATAATTCGATTCCAGACTTGTCACCATCCTCAGCAATGACAACGACATGGAGTGGGGGATTGATAAAATTGTGAAGAGCAAGGAAATACGTCGCTGCAAAGATTCCATGGTCCCGAACCGACCCCGAAAAGAACGTGAGTGTTTTTTGTGCGTAGTCTCGATACAAAGGATCGTCAGTCAGCACATGGATTCGCGTGAGGACTCCAATCGCAACG
>CAYNRS010000046.1:0-8450 GCA_964399565.1 uncultured Ignavibacteriaceae bacterium | reverse complement strand
CAATTTGAAGTCTTGCCTGGAACTACACGTTGAGATTAGAAGCGTAGTCAGTGACTTTTTCAAATTCTTCGGAAGCTTTTTCAAATTGCCCCGACGAAAAGAACAAATCTCCCGCCCCCACAAGTGCATCCACCATTGTATCATCATGAACGCCAAGCTCAGTTACACGACGATAATGACCAATCGCCCTCTCCCTCTCTTCCTTTGCCTCATACAAGCCAGCCAACAGAAGATGGGCGTCGCCTGCAATGTTGTCCTCCCCTTCGATTTCAGCTTCCGCAACAAGGGTTGTGAGAAGAGAAACTGCATCTTCTTGTCTATTGAGGCGTTCGAGTGTCCTCGACCTCCAGAGTTTTGATTCCAGGATCAACGGACTCGTGGGGTATTGCTCCACAAGCTCCTGGAATTTCCGTTCTGCCTTCAAGTACTCTCCCTGGTAGTAATAGGACTTCCCGATAAGAAGGAGAGCGTCATCGACGAGGCTGCTTGTCGGGTGAAACGAGAGAATACTTGAGCATTTATCGATAACCACTGTCAGTTTTTGCTTCGCTGCCGCCGAGACGACGAAAACACGCTTCGCATGGAAACTCTTCCCTCGCGCTGCTTGGGTCGCCGTGTGAATTTCATCCTCTGCGTCACTAAAAGCGCGGCTGGCATTGTAGTATGAATTGAAATACGAAACTGTATTCTCGTAGGCGCCGGTGAGAGCTTCTCCGACAGGAGAGAAAACGGTGCAACGAAAATTCAGCAGGGAGAGAGTTGTAAGAAGTGGCAGGGCAAAGAGATGATGAAACTTCTTCATTGCGACTTCAATATATTAAAACAGGGGTCGGGATTCAAGATTCTGCAAGAGGAGCGGTCATTTGGGGTTCGTTGGCCTCAGGTCGATCTCGCTCATCATCGCATGCTCGGGAAGAATAAGAGCCGCGTACACGGCGTCGGCAACATCCTCAGGCTTCAGAATTTTCCGGGTCCTGTCGCTCTCCTGTTCCAACGCGGAAAAACTCGTGTCAACTGAACCGGGGCAGACTGTGATAACGCGAATGTTGTATTGCCGCTCTTCGAGCATCAGACATTTGGAATAACCCATGAGCGCCCACTTAGTTGCCGCGTACCCGGAGCCGTTCACAAATGCGTTTTTCCCCGCAAGTGAAGAAATATTGACAATCACTCCGGAGTTTTGTTTTTCCATTATCGGCAGTGCTTTTTGTGTGCACTGAAATAACGCCCGCATATTGAGGTTCCACATCTCATCGAAATCCGCCATCGATAATGACCTTGCAGGGCCAAATCGTCCCATGCCGGCATTGTTGACGAGAATGTCGAGCCGTCCATATTTCTTGTTTATTTCCGAGAACATTCGTTCGATATCTGTCTCCCGGGTGAGATCGGCTTGTAGGCACATTGCCTTGCCGCCGTGCTTTTCAATCTCGCTGCGAGCACCCTCCAGCTCTTTGGCGGTGCGGGCTGTGAGGATCACCTCCACTCCTTCCAGAGACATCCTGAACGCGATCGCCTTTCCAATTCCACGACCCGACCCCGTGACGAGCGCAACTTTGTCCTTCAATTTCATACTCTCAAGTCTCCTCCTTGCGGGCGAATAATGACTTCCTCAACCATAAGGGACGGCTCCTGAATCGACGTCTCATAGACACACCGGGCAACGCTGGATGTATTCAGCATCTTCGCGGCATATTTCTTTCGATGATGCTTCTGCCACATCGGAGTCAACACTGCGCCGGGATACACATTTATGATTTTGACTCCAGAATCGCGAGTCTCGGCCCGCAGAACGTTCATCATCGCTTCGGCCCCGGATTTTGAAGCTGAATACGCCGCCGACTTTGTGTAGACAGTCTTTGCCGCAAAGGAGAGAATGTTTATCACAAGCCCCTTTTTTCTTTTGATCATGGAGGGGAGAACCGTCCTTGTTGTCAGAAATAATCCGCGAAGATTTGTCGCCAATACGTTGTCGAATTCCCGGATGCTTGTGGAAACAAAATCCTTGAAATAGGTAATTCCGGCATTGTTGACCAACACGTCGACCCGTCTGAGCTTTTTCCGGATCAATCCAGCCGTTTTCCTCACCTGAGCTTCGTTTCTGACGTCACATGGGAACACTTCACACGTTCCGCCTGCATTCTCGATGGCGCGTCTGAGGCTTTTAAGATTGTGCTTTTTACGAGACGATGCAGCGATCAAATCCCCTCCTTCCGAAAACACGGCTGCAAGGCTTCGTCCTATACCAGTGCCCGCTCCGGTGATCCAGACAACTCGCGGAAGAGGTAGCTTCGCTACTGGGGTTTCAACGATGGTTGATGAGAGTGAGGAACTCACTACGGGTTTTTACATCTGAACGGAACGTTCCAAGCATGGCGCTCGTGGTTGCGACGGAGTTCAACTTTTCGACCCCACGCATGATCATGCAGAGATGGCGCGCTTCCATCACCACGCCAACGCCCTGCGGTTTTAAACAATCAAAAATCGTATCTGCAATTTGCTGTGTCAGGCGTTCCTGAATTTGCAGGCGGCGAGAAAACATCTCGACGAGCCTGGGGAGTTTGCTCAGGCCAAGAATTTTTCCGTCTGGGACATAAGCAATGTGGCACTTGCCGTAGAAAGGAATCAAATGGTGTTCGCACAAGCTGAAGAAATCGATGTCTTTCACTATCACCATTTCGCTGTATTTTTCCCTGAACACAGCGCTGTTCAGCAGCTGTTTGACGTCCTGTTGATAACCGTTGGTGAGGAATCGATACATGCGATCTACGCGGCCAGGAGTTTTCAATAAACCTTCTCTCCCTGGATTTTCCCCGAGCACTTTCAAAAGTTCCTGGATCAATTGTTCCATCCGGGATTTGTTTCTCTTGCCGCTCATGACTTCTCGCCCCGGTATTCAACTGAGTTGTTTTCCGTTTCCTTCAAGCGAATGGAGAAAAGCCGTCCCCCGTGTATTCTTGGCTGAAGGACTTTCCAAAAAGCCCGAACAATATTTTCCGATGTCGGGATGACTTCTTTCAAAAACTCAACATCGTGGTTCAAATGTTTGTGGTCTACTTTCTCGATGATTTCCCGTCTGATGATCTCCTTGAGGTCTTTCAAATCGATAACGTACCCGGAATCTTCAGATGGATTTCCCGCGACCGTGACTTCAAGGACGTAGTTGTGCCCATGGCCGTGCAGGTTGGCGCATTTGTCAAATAGTTCAAAATTCCTGGCGTCAGAAAGTCGGGGGTTATAGAGTCGATGAGAGGCGCTGAACGTTTCTCTGCGGGTCACGTACACCATGATTGATCAATCCAGTTTTAGAGGATTCCTAAAATTTCCTCGGTGTGCCCTTCGACTTTCACTTTACGAAAAATATTCTGGATTTTCCCTTTTTCATCGATGACGAATGTTGTACGTTCGATTCCCATGTATTTTCTACCCATGAAGGATTTTTCTTTCCAGACGCCGTATGCTTTTATGATGTTCTTCTCCTGGTCGCTCAAGAGAGGGAAACTCAGGCCGTATTTCTTCGAGAATTTTTGATGCGATTCGGAGCTATCGGCGCTCACACCGATGACCACTGCGCCCTTTTTGTGGAGTTGAGAATGATTCTCCTCAAACGAGCATGCCTCTCTCGTACATCCTGGAGTGTCATCCTTCGGGTAGAAATACAGGATCACTGTTTTTCCTTTGAAATCCTTCAGGCTGAAAACCTTGCCGTCGCCGGAGGGCAATTTGAATGGCGGAGCTGGATCACCCACGTTCAACATCGTATTGACTCCTATTCCTGAATTTGATGAATGGCAGGGAAAAATGGCAGGCATGCCAGATGCCCGCCCTTTCTAAGAAACAGATGTGAGAGCTTTCGTTACTTCTTCATAGGGCGGCTCGACCCCGGGATTCTCAGAGATCCACGAGTAGCGAACAAATCCTCCTTTATCAAGGATAAAGACCGCTCGTTTCGACGCAACGTAGCCCTTCAACCCTGAGAAATCCTCGTGAACACCGCCATATTGTCTGACGACCGATTTTGTGTAATCAGAGAGAATCGGAAACTGGAGGTTGTTCTGCGTCGCAAATGCCTTGTTCGAAAACGGGGAATCGACGCTAATAGCGACGACGTGCGCGTTCAACTCGTTGAGCTTCGACATCGAATCACGAAAGGCGCACATTTCCTTCGTGCAGACCCCTGTGAACGCTCCCGGGAAAAACGCAAGCACCGTTTTCTTTCCCATGAACTCTGAAAGTGAACGCATTTTCTTTTCCGTGTCGGCGAGGGTAAACTCCGGCGCTCGTTGACCTACTGTGGCTGACATTGTATTCCTCTCATCCCTGTTATGATAACGTACTCACAATTGCTCACTGAGAACCAAGGGACACCAACTCCCTCAGACGGTTCCTCGTCTCAGCAGGCTCACCTTTTGATGTACGGAAGGCGGGTTAGACTTTGTTCAGACAGTCCGAGCAGACCCCGAAATAGTCCAATCGATGAGAATGGACTACTCCCTGCACGTTCGGCTTGATCCGTTCGTTGATGTCGGACTGCATCGGCACATCCAGATCTTTCACCGTTCCGCATTCCTCGCAAATGAAATGATAGTGGTCATGCGTGAACGCGTCGTAGCGCCGTGTACCTTCTCCGAAATCCAATTCCAGGATTTTTCCCTGGTTTTTCAGTACGTGAAGGTTGCGGTACACAGTCCCCAGAGATATCTTCGGAAGCTCGTGCCGAACTCTTTCGTAAATCCACTCGGCAGTCGGGTGTGACCGGGTACGGCGTAACGTGACAAAAATTCGTTCTCGTTGCTTGCTTCTTTTTGTTCCTTGAATTTGTTCCATGTCAATGTCTCCTTAGGGTTAAAACCACAGGAAAAATATATCGAATAAACGCAGGAATGTCAACGAGCGACAACAGTAACTATTTCGAAAAACCGACGGGCTGCCTTTCATTGAATCGCAATCGCTTTTTGAGTACCTTGTTGTCTATCGCTTGAATATCCGGAAGGGTGCGAGAGTGGTTGAATCGGCCGGTCTCGAAAACCGGAATAGCCTCCGGGCTATCGAGGGTTCGAATCCCTCCCCTTCCGCAAAACTGCGTCCAAAAAGCGGACTTCGTTTGCACGCAAACCCACAAATAAGGCGTTTAGACCTTTCGAAATCAACGCCTACATTGCAGTCAAAACCGATTAACCGACGAAGCTCCTATCGGAGCCTAGCCGGTCCATCCTCTTCCGCAAAAAAAAAGCCGACTTTCGCCGGCTTTTTGCAGAATTTCGCAATTTAACCTCAAGAAGCCGAAGAAAACCCTTTCCTTTGCATTGCCCCCCACGACCTTACTCCTTTCACAAAATAATCATAGAATGCCTTCATGCGCCACCAGAGGGTAATTTGTCGGTAGCCAAAATTCTCGAGGACACCGAACGAGAGCAACAAAGCTAAATCGCGCGCTTTTGGATAACGTTGGAATGAAACCTCTTCCAGCAGGACTGCACCTACTGAAAACATGACACCATAGAACAGAGCCACTATAAAAAAAAGGATTGTCATATTGACGTTAAGAACGCCAAGTGCCAACATCGCAATCATCGAAATGTAACCCACGAATTCGAACACCGGGCCCAGCAACTCAATGAAAAAGAAGTACGGCACGGCTGCCATGCCAACAATACCATAGTTCTTGTTGAAAAGCATTTTCTTGTGAATTAGCAGAGTATCCAACAAACCTCTGTGCCAGCGATTTCGTTGACGGGAGAGAATTCTCAGTGACTCAGGGGCTTCTGTCCAGCATACCGGGTCGGGAACAAAGACTACGCGATAAGGCTCTTTCCTTTCAAGCTTTGTTCGATGAATGCGTGCCACAAGCTCCATGTCCTCTCCAACTGTGGCATGATTGTACCCTCCTGCCTCAATCACAACATCTCTTTTGAACATGCCAAATGCCCCGGATATAATAAGGAGCCCGTTGACACCCTGCCATGCCATCCGGCCTGAGAGAAACGCACGAAAATATTCCACCACCTGAAAAATCGGCAGGAACCTGTTTGAGAGGGCGACTTTCGTCACTCTGCCGTTCACGACTTCGCAACCGTTGGCAATTCGTACAATGCCTCCAGAGGCAACAACACGTTCGTCTTCCAAAAAAGGTTTCATTACTTTTTGAAGAGCATCATCCTCAAGGAGCGAATCGGCATCGATCGCGCAGACGTTGGCATATTGCGCTACATTAATTCCCGCGTTGAGCGCGTCCGCTTTCCCTCCGTTTTCCTTGTCAACGACTACAAGGTTGCGGTACGCCGGTTTGTGGGATGTGTAGATGTCGCGGACGGGTTTCGTTGCCAGTGCCTGCTCGTAAATCTGATTCGAGGGCAGCAAAGAGAATTCTCTTATGAGCCGGTCCAGGGTCCCATCTTTTGAACCATCATTGATCACGATGACTTCATATTTCCCGTAATTGAGCTTCAGCAGGCTCCGTACACTCTCCACCGCCGTCGCCTCTTCGTTGAAAGCCGGTGCGAGGATGGAGATCGGCGGCGTGAGCTCAGATTGAACCGTAATTCGATAATCACTGAAGGAATTGTGTCTCATGTAGTACAGAATTTCCCTGTACGAGAGGACAAGCAGCACAGTGTACGAAAGATTAACGACGACGAAGTACGCAATTACCCAGTAAAAATAGACTTCAAAGAGTATTTCTACGAAGGTCAACATCGTCACGTCAGCGTCGGTTCGACACGCAACTCCTCCAATACCTGTTGAGCGACATTCCCAAGGGCTTCATCCCCAGTCTTCTTCAGAGACGTGAGAAACGAGATTCCCTCCTCACCGGAGGCGGCAATGGAGCGGGCCGCCAGAACCTTTTCCTTGAGGACTCCATCTCTGAGGCGTTCCTTGAGCATGGGAAGTGCGCTGCGCAGCCCGATTTTCCCGACAGCTTCGATTGCCTTGTACCTCAGGTTGGGAAGCGGGTTCTTGAGAAGCCCGAGAAGAAGTTCTTCTGCTCGCCCATCACCAAGGCGTCCGAGCGCTTCAACAGCTTTCGCGCGGATAACAACATTCGGATAGTCGAGCGCCATTGTCCGGAGCGACTCCACAGCTGAAACAAAACCGATCTCTGCGAGCATCTCGATACAGAAAAGAACCACTGACTGGTCGCTTGATTGGAGTGCATCAATAAGAAACGGAAATCCTTCTTCTTTGAACCTCATCACAATAATCGACAGTTCGATGGCCGTCCATTGAGAAATGTTTCTACTCTTGAGGAGAATTGTCTGCAGCGAGTGCACTCCTCCCAAAATGACGAGCGACTGCATTGCCTGAATGCGGACATCCGGATGTTCATCTTCCAAAGCTTTCGCCAGCGGCGTTACAGCCCTTCTTGCTTTCAACACTCCCAGATCATGGGCCGCCTGCGCACGATCCCACCAGTTCTTGCTTGAGAGCAGCTTTATCTCATCGTCCACAAGACCTAGCGAATAACAGAAATAGACCAGTCTGTCGGACGTTTCTCCCGCAACATCTTTTGCAAAGTCAATCAAAGCCAGTTTAACTGCTGCACGGTGAAGCAATCTCTTTCTCTTTGGCATTTTTTCGAGATGCTCTTTGAGTGGTGCGAGAAGTATCTCATATTGGTCGAACATCCCGCTTGCCGTAGAATCCTCAGGGAGTTTTGGCAGCTCCTGTAGAATGATTTCAGCCACCTGCTGGGAGTATTCTCCATAAAGAGCCTGACGCCTCAACACAATTCTCGAATGAAGGGCCTTGTGGACCACCAGGCCAATAGAAATGACAACAACAAAGAATGTTGCCGTGGCAGCTAAAACGAGAATGAGAACTATCTGAAAATTCATAAATACCTAGAAGTAGAGCAGAAGGGTTGACCCAACGTAATGTGATTCAGCCTGCGAGGTCCTTGCCGTGTACTGGTAGATCCCTTCAAACCCAAAACGTTCATGAACACGGACTTTTACACCCGTTTGAATCCCTCGTGATTGAAAGGCCACGATCTCATCCACAGTTGTGGCCCGGAACGATTCGTCACCAGCAAACCCGGATAATCGCAGGGACGTCCTCGGTCCAAATCGATAAGATGCCGTAGCAATAAATGCAAAAGAACTTGATCCGACCGAAGTGCGCGCCAGGTATACCTTTGCCGTCACCGATTCGTTTTCAGTCATATAGATTGTCGTCCCGGGTGCAATCACCAACACCTGCGTCCCGGCAAAGGAGAGAAACCGCAATCCCGCGCTGCCTTCAACGCTGTTCAAAAGAACCTCGGAGAATTCAAGAGACAGATCCACTCGCGGAATGACCCTGGAGGAAAGCGAAATGAGGAGTTGTGCAAACATGCTATTGCCAAATGAGAGTTGTCCGTAAACGCCACCGCCGAACTGTATTTCAGTCGCACCGAATCTGCCAAGCTGTGCAATCCGACCATAGGGCTTCCAGGTTTCTGTTACCTCATG
>CAYNRS010000045.1:0-8466 GCA_964399565.1 uncultured Ignavibacteriaceae bacterium | reverse complement strand
GGGAAAGAAAATCAGCGGACAGCGTATCACTCCATCCGTCGGACATTGGCGTCTTTGCGGGGTCGAAGGAAGTACTGAGTCGTTGTAGAGCCATACTATCTGTTGTCACGGCATACTGCTTTTTCAGGTTGCGAATGTAAGTCTCCAGATCCTTGTTATATCGCTGCTGCTGATACATCTGACGAAGATCTTTCTCCATTTCATCATACGGCTGAACACCTTGATGTGCTGTCACTATGAAAATATGAAAGCCATAAGCAACGCGCAGAGGCTCGCTTGGCACATTCAAGGGCAAAGACGTGATGACGTCTGAAATTGCCGGTGGGAGCATGGAAGGATCATAAAAACCCAACTCACCGCCGCGGGCGGCGCTCCCAGCATCATCGCTGTACAACTGTGCGGCCTGCTCAAACGAAAGGCCCTGTTGAATGCGGCGAAAGATCGCATGGACTGAATCGCGGACAGCCGCAGAATCGAGTTGGTCGGCCGCGAAGCGCTTCAACACATGGCTGATTTTCAGGGCTCCAAGACTCTTCCTTCGATCCGTTACTTTGATCAAGTGATAGCCGAACTGTGTGCGAACCGGCGTCCTTGTTATTTCCCCCTGTTGAAGGCCGTAACAGGCATCTTCAAATTCCGGAACCATCCGTCCGAGACTGAAGAAGCCAAGGTCGCCCCAGTTCGTTTTTGCGCTGGGGTCTTCGGAGTACACAAAGGCGAGACTGTCAAAACTCATGCGCGGATGCAAACTGTGGATTTCCATGGCTTTTGTATGTGCCGCCAGGGTGTCTGCGGGCGGTGCGTTGGAAGCAACCCTGATTAAAATATGGCTTGCGCGGGTCTCTTCTGTTTTCCGCCGGTAAAGCTCGCGCACCCGGGGTTCCACAAGCTCTTTTTCCAGCATATAGGACTGCGCCACCGAGAGGTGATACGTATCGAGCTCGTTCTGAATCGCGGTGTCCTGATGGAGTCCCAGGGATCTCGCTTCGAGGACTTTGAGCTTAAACTTGACAATCAGGTCGAGAAACCTTTCACGGTCTTCACGGCTCGAGGCGGCGCCTGCGTCCCAGCCGCCGTTGTTCTTTGCGTAGGTATCCTCGAACTCCTGCAACGTGAGCTTCTCTGAACCAATCGTGGCGACGACGGACGAGCTTGAACACCCGATAAAGGCAAAAAAAGTCGCCGAAGCGACGAAGGGCAAAACCCTGCGAGTCATTTTGTGAATCTCTCCAAACATTGAAATCGAATCAGCGGAAATGCGAAATCAAAGTAACCAAATTTGCCAAGCGACGCAAGGAAGAAAGGGGGAAAGAACTACGAACGCGGCTTTACGAGTTCTTTCTTTCGTTTCAACAGTTGTTCGGCTCGCCATGTTTCCAAAACGAACCATTGTGGAGAGGCGGATGATTGCACATAATATTTTCCCATCGCTTTGGAAAAGGCAAACCGGAGAACAACGCCGCCGTAGGAAATCTGCGCGGAAATTCTTGGCTGAGGGGTCAGCGTGGAATCGACAAAATCGTCGGCGGCGACTGTCGAAAGGTTTCGGAGAATACTCTGAACAGAAGAAAGATCGGTTGAGTCGCGGCCTATCATCCATACGCTGTCCCTGAAGGCAAGCGTGAACGTCGTGTCGCCGTACTGATATTTTATTTCCCTGATGGTCTCCTGAGGCATGACAGTGATGTTCTTGTCGCGCCATTCACGCAATGCCCGGTTGAACATGTAGCCGAACGCCCCTCCAACGAGTGCGACATCATTCGAGTTCATCATGCGGACGTACGTGTCCGAGTAGTTTGCGCTGGGTTTTCCCACCACGAAGGCCGCGCGCTCGCTCCCCGCCTCAGAAATCTTAACGATTGTCCCTGACGAGTCGACGGTGAACATCGGGTGTTTCTCCGGGTTGCTGGAAACAATGCTCTTTACTTCAAGGTTCTTGGCCTGGTGGAGAACATTGGCAACATTGTTCTGATCGGCGCGGTAAGAGATGGGGCGTTGCGTAAACCACTCGGCGCCTTTTTTCTCGAGGATGAGGTCGAGGGAGAGAGATTTGATTTCGATTCTGTCAACTTTCAGTGAATCAATCTCCACCAGTTTTCCCGTGCCTTCTTCGGAGAGACTCTGCTCCCCGGGTTTTTGCAGGACAACGTAGGCAACGATCAGCAGGAGGGCCAAAACACCGATGAGCATGGTATTCTGTTTCATGGCAGAAAACTAGTACCGTTCCAAATTTATTCTTTTGTATTCAGAATTTCGAAAACCGTTGAAACGGTTGGCGACCACTGAAGATTCAGAGTCGTTTCAACGACTTCGCTCTACGAAACTGGTTACAACTGTGCTTCCAAAGATTTCTTCAGAGTTATACGACGTCTCCACCTGAACACGCCATAACCAGCCACCAGAAGTGGGGGCAAAATCAGGTTTGTATACTTCAACAGCTGCCGAGTTCCGTCAGAGATCTGTTCCAGAGGGGGTTGAGCGACGTTCTTCGAACGGATCGTGATCAAACCGGCATCGTCAGCAAGGTAATCCACCATGTTGGCGAAAAACGCAAAGTTGTCTCGTGAACGAAGCTCATCCTTGATAAAATCGCCGTCGCCAACGATGATGATGCGCGTGATAGGGCTCTGGGAAAGAGCGGGTGTGGGCTGTTTGCCCACGAAAAGACTTTTAAAGGAGCCTTCGACAAGGGCAGCCATCGGTATTCCCGACTCGGCAAACTCCGCCGACGTATAGCGATGCATCGGGTCAATCATGATGAATCCGGCCTGACGTCCGCTTTGTTTTGTCGTTCGCGCCAGCACGCTTGCCTTCACGCCTTTGATGGTCGCGAAGCTTGTATCCAGCGAACTGACAAAGAAAAACGTGATGCCCTCAAGATCCTTTACCATGGCGTTCGATTTGTCAAACGTGGAGCTGACCGGCATATAGGGAAAACGAATCTGGCTGGCAAACTGGAAGGGTCCCTGTTGCTGGACAATCTGGATGTTCGCACACTGTGCATCACGAACAAGGTCTCCGTTCACCCTCACGCCGAAATTTTCCAGAAGGTCATCGAGGCCGACATCGAGAGGCTGTGCAAACCTCTGCTGAAGATTTGCATTCATTTTATTGATGAGGAATGCCACTTTGCCGCCGCCCATCACGTACTGGTCGATCGCATATTTTGCGCTGTCGGAGAACTTCGACTGAGGGGCAATGACCAGGAGAGCTGAGATGTCAGCGGGAATGGGATTGCCGGTGGTCAAGTCGACGGGAACAAGATTGTACTGCTCGCTGATCATCTGGTTTGCCTGCCGAAGCTCCGTCAGGGCTGTTTCCTGATGGCCAGTCGTATAGCCGATCTTCTTTTTTGTAACGGTGATGAGCTTCTTCAGCGTGCTGCTGATGTCATATTCGAGCGAGCTGAGATTCTGCACGGTAGGGATGGTCTCTTTCCGGTCCTCAAAAAGAAAAACGAGCCCGAAGTATGCACGCGCAACTTCGAGTTTGTCTTCTTTGAAGACATTCACCTGAGCTGGCGCAATTCCCTGCTCCCGCGCATTTTGCTCTCCCTTTTCTCCCTGGGGATTGATAAACTCGAACGTCAGGTTTCCGTCGGAGTAGGCTTTGTACTCGTTCAGGATGTCAAGGACGGCACGACGATAGCTGTTGTACGGAGCCGGCAAGTCCTCTGTAAAAAACGCTTTCACGGTAACCCTGTCGTCGAGCGAACCGACGAGACTTTTGCTCGCATCGGACAGAGTGTAGACTCCGCCCTTTGTAAGGTCCAGCCGGCCAAAGAGGCGCACCGAAATGAAGTTGAGAACGGCAAGGATCCCCAGAATGAGCGCGACGCGAAGGAGTGCCTGTGTTTTCTTTGTCTTCATGGGCGGCCAATCACCATTTTCGTCTGCTCAACGAGACGGTGGACAGGAAGAGCATGAATCCCAGGACGGATGCGAAATAGATGATATCGCGCGTGTCAAGAACACCGCGAGCGATGTTCGAAAAATGAAAATCCACGCCGATGAATTCAACGACGGTGTTCATGAACTCTGGAACGTAAATCAGGATCTTGTCGAGTATCATCAGCGTAAACATCATGACGAGCCCGATGATCATCGCCACAATTTGGTTTTCCGTGAGGCTCGAGGCAAACAGGCCGACGGCGACGAAAACACCGGCCATGAGCATCAAGCCGAGGTATCCCCCGACCACCGGTCCATGGTCGATCTCCCCGAGGAAGGCGATGGTGATATAATGCACAAGCGTTGGGAGCAACGAGATGCAGATCAAAGCCCAGGCCGCGAGGAATTTTCCGAGCACAATCTCGGAGTCGTGCACGGGCTTCGTTGTCAGCAATTCAATGGTTCCCGCTTTCCGTTCTTCCGCAATAAGGCGCATGGTAATGGCCGGAACAACGAAAACGAAAATCCATGGGACAAGGCTGAACATATCGCGCATCGTTGCCAGGTTGACCTTGAACATGTCGCTTGCGTAAAACCACTCGATGAACGCAAGGAAAACAACGATGACCACATACGCCACCGGGGAATTGAAATACGATCGAAGCTCCTTCCGAAAAATCGTGCCGACATTGCTGAAGTTCTTCAGGTATGCCTTGACGTCGATCTTCATCGGGGGGGCCGTCATTGCTTCGCTGTCTCCGCTGTTGTCAGTTTGTGGAATACTTCTTCGAGGCTTGTCGACTTCCTGGTCATCTCAAGAAGCACCCACCCTTCGGCGACGGCTTGACGAAAAAGCTGTTCCCGGAGGTCGCTGCCCTTTACCGAGTGGACAACAAACCGGTGTGTTTGCTGCTCTTCTCCGCTGTATTCTACGTTCTCCACTTGAGGAAGGCTCTTCAGCTTTGGAAAAACCTCCGTCATGACGTTGCCTGCTTTTGTTTTAAGCTGAAGGGAAATCGTTTCCGCTCCGCGGAAATCCTGTTGGAGTTTTTCAGGTGTGCCGTCGGCGACGATCTTTCCGTCATTGACGATGATAACACGGTCGCACGTAGCCTGGACTTCGGAGAGGATATGCGTGGAGAGAATAACAGTCTTTGCGCGGCCGAGCTTTCTAATGAGGTTTCGGATCTCGACGATCTGGTTTGGGTCGAGCCCGCTTGTTGGTTCGTCGAGGATCAGCACTTCGGGGTCGTGGATCATTGCCTGTGCAAGCCCCACACGCTGACGATATCCCTTGGAAAGCTCTCCGATGTCTTTGTGGCGGACGTCTGACAGCCCGCACACATCCACCATTTCCCGCAAACGGCCCTTTAAGATGGAGTTTTTCACTCCGTGCAGACGTGCGGAATAATCGAGGTACTCAAGGACGTTCATGTCCAGATAGAGCGGGTTGAGTTCCGGCAGGTATCCGATTTTTTTCCGGACTTCGAGCGCGTGGTCGAAAATGTCGTATCCCTCAACGTCAACGGTGCCGGAGGACGGAGGCATATAGCAGGTGATGATCTTCATCGTTGTCGTTTTACCGGCGCCGTTAGGACCGAGAAAACCGAGGATTTCACCAGATTTTACATCGAACGAGATATCATCAACGGCCTTTTCGTGACCGTAGTATTTCGTCAAGTTGCGAACCGCTATTGCCATGGTATTGTGGGTTTAACGCTTGACAGGATTTTGCGACTTCTGTGCCACGCACAGCAGCTCATCGAAAAAAGCGAACCAATTTTATCAAAAAGAAAATAGAAATGCAATATCTTCCGGCCTGCCCTGGATGAGCGGAAGAATATTAGACGACACAGGGCGTTCCTGGGTTCCCGGCCCCGATTTGCGCTGGGAAACGTCCAAACATTGACGTATTTTAATTCTCATCGCACATCCCCCCGTTATATAAGGAGATTCTGAAAACGGTCACTCAGACGATAACCCGGAGCAGGAATCAGGACGAATGAATCCGACGACCACACTTATTCTTGGGGGTGGATTTGGCGGCTTGGCCGCTGCATACACGCTGCGAGCGCTCATCCCTCTTGACCACAAAATTGTCATGATTGACAGGACCGCCTCCTTTCACGTCGGGGCGACGAAGACGTGGGTGATGCTGGGGGAGAAATCCCGGGAAAAGATTTTGCGCGATCGAAAGTCGCTCATTCCGGGCAATGTTGATTTCCTGGAAGCCGAAATCGAGGCAGTCAATCCGGCACTCGGAGAAGTCAGAACCAATAAGGGAAATCGAAAAGCGGATTTCCTTATCATCGCGCTCGGCGCAGATGTCAACATGTCTGCCGTCACCGATATACCTCAACACGCCCACACATTTTACACGGTGGAAGGTGCTGTGCGATTGGAGAAAGCCCTGAAGGCTTTCAACGGCGGTGAAATCGTCATCCTCATTCCCCGCACGCCATTCAAGTGTCCGCCGGCCCCGTATGAAGCCGCGATGCTTCTGCAAAACTCACTGGCAAAGCGTGGTCTTCAGGAATCCGCGAAGATCAGTATTTGCACCGTCGAACCATTGCCGATGCCCACGGCCGGTCCTGAGACGGGGACATTTGTTCGAGGTCTTGTTGAGAAACAGGGAATTGGTTTTTATCCATTAAGGAAGATGGCCCGGATCGACGGCTCCAACAAGAGAATCTTTTTCGAAGACGGAAGTACTCAGGGATACGACCTACTGATTGTCATCCCTCCGCATGAAAGTCCGCGCGTTGTGCGCGATGCAGGGCTCACGAACCAAAGCGGATGGATTCCGGTCAATCCCAAAACGATGCAGGTGACCGTAGGTGAATCAGCCATCCCCGTGTATGCCGTCGGCGACATTACGAGCGTACCATTGCCCGGAAGATTCAAGCCGGACGTGCCTCTTGTTCTCCCGAAGGCTGGTGTGTTTGCGGCTTCTCAAGGAGTTGTCGCAGCACACCAAATTGCACGAAGGATCCTCAACAAGGCCATCGCCGAAGAGTTTGATGGAAAGGGGTTTTGTTACATTGAGGTTGGCGACGACCGGGCTGTGAAAGGCGAGGGTACCTTCTTCGCATTGCCCAATCCCATGATGGTTCGCCGGGAACCCGACCGCGGGCAATTCAACGACAAAATCCGGTGGGTCGAGCAATGGCTCGCGGGCTCATTTTCAGAATTGTTGCCCCGGCAAAGCAAATAGCCAGGCCTCGAAGGTCTGGCTATTTGGTCTCCTGCAAAAATATGATGCGCGGGCTCAGCTGGGAGCTTTGAACTCGATGCCGAGCTTTTTCATCACTTCCTTATGCTCAACGATTGCCTTTTTGGTTTCCTGATAGATCGCGTTTGAAAGATCTTTCACCTTTCCACGGTCCGTTTTGGACCTGGCCAACTCTGCTTTCAACATCTCGTATGCCTCGTTGGCTTTTGTGTGGCTGTCGAAAAAAGCTTTGTGGTTTTCGCTAATGTTGAGCTCATCGGCCGCAGTGAAGCTTTTGTGCACTAATGCGTGATGAACCCTTGCCACGTCCAGATACTTGCCAATTCTCTCCATGCTTTCTTTTGCAAGCGATGAATTGAATTCATACGGTGCCACGGACTGATTGTAGATAGCCTGTGCAAGGTCCATCGTATGGCTGAAGTCGAGCAGCATGACAAAATGGTAGTCCTCAGCCTTTCCGTTGATTTTGGCCTGCTGGCCAAAGGAAAGGAAACTGAGAATAACGAGAAGGGAAAGAATGTTGATGAGATGTTTCATGAGAGGTTCCTTTCGAGAAGAGATATCCGGCGTCGTCTCCAAACACACCGGCGCCGCGGTAATACCTTTATTGACCGGGACAACGAAGGGCAACCTTCGTGCCAATCGGGGGGCAGGTCTCGATGGCGGGATTCAGAAAAATTTGAAAGGAGGAATCTCAGAGAAAAAAATCTGTTTCTCTTTTCCGCCCACCATGATTCCTATTTTTGAGAGCCCGTTAAAGCGGCTGGTGTTGCTTATTTCATCACTGCGATAATCCTCGCCGGCCCTCCGCTTCCGCCTCTGACTTTGATTGGCAGAGCGATCAGCGTGAAGTCATCGTCGGGGAGTTTATCAAGGTTGGCGACGTTTTCCAGCGCCGGCACATTGGCCTCAAAGAGCGTCACGTGACTTTCAAAACGAGATGATTGTCCGTAATCAATACTCGGCGTATCGATTCCGATCATTTTGATTTTTCTCTTCGTTGTAACCCACTTCGCGGCGTCCGGATGGAGGCCGGGAAAATGGAGCTTTGGAACGGCATCCTGTCCTCGCTCGTTCGTGCCCATATAGCTCGTGCGGTCGGGCCAGAATCTGCCGAAGCCTGTGCGCAGCAAAATGATCGCACCTTCCGGAATTCTCCCGTGCTGCTTCTCCCACGCTTCAAAGTCGGCCACAGGGATTCGATAATCCCTGTCCGTTGCGCATTTTTCTGCAACGTCAATCACGACGCCCTCACCGATGAGCTGGTCTACGGGGATGAGGTCAACCGTATTCCTGTCTTTATAAAAGTGAATCGGAGCGTCTATGTGCGTACCCCCATGCTCG
>CAYNRS010000044.1:2927-8507 GCA_964399565.1 uncultured Ignavibacteriaceae bacterium | reverse complement strand
TTCTTGCTCAAATTGATTCCCTCCCTCACCGCCCCCGCCCATTTTGCATAACTCGCGGAATTACGCTTCTAAACCTGATTAATTTCAGAGGACAAAGGTAGGCAACAAACGTGGCAAAAACAAAAAATCCCAGCCATTCTGCCGGGATTCATTGAAGATGTACAAATCGAAACCTATTGATCGTTCTTCATCCTCGCTTCAGCCACTCGCCTCACGATCGTCAGCAGGAACCCTACGACAAGCGTCACCGTTCCCACCCAAACGAGGTTGATGTACGGCTTGATGCTCGCTTCGATGACGAGCGTTTCGGCTTTCGCCTGCGCTGAGGGGTCGTTTGCCGTCTTCACGGATATTTCTATCTTCGACTTCGATTTATCTTCCCTGTCGGGAATGAGGCGGGAGATTTTGAATTCGTACGATATCTGGTCCAAAGCAGTGTAGCTTTTTGCGGGATATTCGAATTCACCCTTTTCTCCCTTCATCTGCAAGACAAGCTTGGTCTTTTTCGCGCCATCCTTGATTTCCATGGTCGCATCGATGGAAAACGCCCGGCTTTCGGCCATTGCTGCCTTCTGCTCGTTGCTGAACTCATAATCGACGAAGAGCACATTCAAACCGGAAACATCCGCCCGCCCGCCTTTCTGCAGCGTCAGCGTTTTCTCGCTGCCGGTACTTGCCTCCTCCAGCGAAAGCGGCGCAACGTAAAAATCCTTGTTGATGAAGTTGATGAGATCGGGATGGCGCATGACGCCTTTCGTAAACTCGCTGTAATACATCGTCGGCGACACTGTCCTGCGCATCCCAGCCTTTTCCACATCGATGGCAAATGCGTAGCGATCTTCCACGGGGTGATACCCAACGTATGTCATTTTGTAGCCGAGGGCGTTCACAGGCTTGCCGCGCTCAAGGGCCACGGTTTTCTTCTCGTCATAGCGCTCCGAAGTGACAAAGCCAAGACACATGACGGCAATGCCGATGTGAGCGATCGACCCGCCCACAAACTTCGGGTTGCCCATGTAGATCTCATACCCGACATGGAGGTTTGCAAAAAGCGAAAACGCGGAGCAAAAAACGAATAAGAGAATAAGAAGGTTCTGATATCCCAGGAGAAGGACGACGGCTGTTGCAACGACGGCAAGGGTCAGTGACGGGGCCATTTTTTTGAGCAGCGAGCTTGTCTTTGAGCTTCTCCACCAGAGCAGTTGTCCAATACCCGAAAGAAACGTGATGGCAATGCCCAAAGGCAGGTTGGTTTTCACGTAAAAAGCGATGTCCATTGCGGAGGCTTTGCCCTTTGCAATTGTCGTGATGATGGGTGATGAGGTGCCGACAACGACAAAAATTGCAACGAACGTAAGAGCCGAGGCACCGAGAAAGAGGGCAAATTCCCGTGAAACAATCGAATGCTGGACCGGGATTTTCGGCATTTCCTTCATTCTTGCAAACAACAGCCCAAAGCCGAGCGCCGCAAACACCGTGATAAAAACAAGAAGCAGCCAGTACACCCACATCCCAGGGTCGACAAAGGAGTGAACGGATGTCTCACCAAGGATGCCGCTGCGCGTAAGAAACGTGCTGTAAAGAACCATGATGAACGTCAGCAGGCTGAGGACAAAATTCGTCCGCACAAACGCGCCGCTTTGCCGCTGCGTCAGCGTTGTGTGAATCGACGCGACACAGAAGAGCCACGGCACAAGCGAGGAGTTCTCGACCGGATCCCATCCCCAGAAGCCGCCCCAGCCCAGCGTCTCGTACGCCCAGTAGCCGCCGAGGATAATGCCCGTCCCGAGGATCATAGCACCGAACACAGACCACGGTGTGGCCACGCGAATCCATGAATGATAGTCGCGTTTCATCAGCGCACCCACCGCAAGCGCGTACGGTACCGCCATCGACGAGAATCCTATGAACAACACCTGCGGATGAATCACCATCCAGTAGTTTTGCAGAAGCGGGTTGAGCCCTTTCCCTTCGACGGGAAATCTTGCCCAAACACTTTTGGCCGCGTCCAGGACGACATAGTTCGTGATGCCCGCCGGTATGGGGCCGGTCTGAACGAGGTCGTTCGGAAACGTGTCCCAGATAAACGCAAACGGGTTTTTGAAAATCAGCATCGTCATGAGGAACGTCAGGATGAGCGAGTAGACCGACATCACCTGAGGTTCGTAGTCTTTCCTTGAAGAGTACTGCAGCAGGAAAACGCCGATGATGGCAGTGTAAAGCGCCCACAGCATGAAGCTTCCCTCCTGCCCGGCATAGAACGTGGAGATAAGGAGCGGGAGCGAAAGGTCTGTTGAGCTGTAATTCCAGACGTACGTGAATTGGAATTGGTGCGTCAGAATCAGGTACAGCATCACGACGCAAGCGGCCATTTGAGACAGGACGGCTGCGTGAAAGCTGAAGCGGGCGTATGCGATGTCCCTTGGATTCGGACGGCGATGAGCGCCATAATAGAAAAACGCGGCTGCGATTGCGGAGAGGAATCCTATTTTGATGATGATGCTGCCGATCATTGTCTTATTGACTCGATGTTTGTTCCCGCTGTAGGGACACGACATATCGTGTCCCTACAGCGGGGCAACGTGTATAAACCGGTTACAACGTTTTCTTCACCGCTTCAGCATCGCCTTCATATTTCGAAGGGCATTTGGTCAAAACGTCCGTGGCGTGAAAATGTCCTTCTTTGAATGTTCCCTTTGCTACGACGCTCGTGGCGATTTCAAAATTGTTCGGCTTCGCACCTTCGAGGACGACTTTTTCCACCCGGTTGTTGTCGTCCTTCATGTAAAAAACAAACTGCGCTTTTTCTGCGTCAAAGCGGCTCTCGTGGTCTTTCACCCACTCTCCTTTGACCTGGACTTTTTTGTGGCTCTTCTCCGCTGCGGCAAAATCAACATACTCCACGTTCGATTCCAGGAAACTCACGCTTCCAAGCACGACGCCGACAACGATAACGACCATCCCTATCACGACCTTGGGCTTCATCACATTATCCTTTCTTCATCGAGTTCTCGATTTCTTTTATTCTTTTCTCCAACCGGACGAGATACAGAATAATCCCACCCCAGATGAGGAGAACGATAAGTAATACGATGTACATTTGATTGACACTCAGAAAATCTTCCATAGTCTCAACTGGTCTGTTGTTTTATTCGTTGATACTCAATCTTTCCGGCGCGAACGCGAAGGTCCAGCATCCACACATACAGAAGGTTAAAACCCAGCAGGGCAACGAGAAAAACAAAAAGCATATTGGAGGACATTTTCAATTCAAGGACCGGGCCTTTTCCCTCCACGTCGCCTGCCGCTCCGGGGTGCAGGCCGGCCATCATCCGTGGCATGACAAAAATGAAAAATGGGACGGTCAATCCGGCCACCATGGAATACACAGCTGAGAGTCGGGCCCGAGCCTCTTCGTTCTCAAGGGCAGACCGAAGGGCAAAATATGCTCCGTAAATAAGCAACAGGATGAAAATAGAGGTTTCGCGTGGATCCCAGTTCCAATAGTCTCCCCAATTGAATTTTGCCCAGACAGCACCCGTGACAGTCGCAAGGAAACAAAAAAGAAAACCCAAACCGGCGGATGAGACAGACTTGATGTCATAATCCATATTCTTCGTGCGGACATAGCGGTAGCCGTAAAACATGGACACAAGAAACGCCACAACAGTTGTCCATGCCACAGGAACATGGAAGAAGATATTGCGGGACTTTTGGCCCAGCCCCGGTATCATCGGGAATTCAAACAGGCCCTGAGGCTCCCGCACCGTTGGAATGGCAATCCCCGCAATGATCACAAACGTGACCAGGACAATCGATGAGTACTTGACAACCTTCATTCTATTCTTTCCAAACGTAATCGAATAAGAGAGATGAGCCGGCGACCATCACCATCAGATAAGCTGCCAGCACCTGGAAATCGGGCAAAGCCTCGCCGAACGGCGACCCTTCCAACGCTTTTATTGTCGAACTCATCCCGACCATGAGTGGAATGATCAGCAGTGGAAACAAGAGCACTGCATACAGAGTTCCACGAGATCTTGTCTTTGCAATGATGGCGGCAATGATCGTCGACGCTGCTGAAAAACCGAGGCTTCCCAGCATTAACGAGATCACATAGACCGCGTATGATTTAATAGAAAACTCCTGGAAAAGCAGTTGAAACATAAGGGAAATAATCAGGCTCAAGAAAAGAATCAGAACACTATTGAATAACAGCTTGCCGAAATAAACGACTGTTGGGGTTGCCACCAGCTGGAGCGTCAGCGTTGTCCCGCGCTCTTCCTCGGAGACAAAAACCCTCGACATACCCGACATTGCTGTGAAAAAAATCACGACCCATAACATTCCTGCAAGCAAATCGGAGGCAGGGTCGGCCGAACGCAGGGCAAAGAGAATAATCGAAACCGCGGTGACAACGAACATCAACAAGGAATTCACGGCATACCGCGTACGCCATTCCGACCGAACGTCCTTTGAAACAACGGCAAATGTGCCCGCCCAAGAACTCATTTCATTTTTATTTTACAAAAAAGACTTCGTAACAGCAAAGGAATTCCGCATCGGCGAATGCTACAATCCGACGTTCAAGACAATTTTCTTTTCGCACCATCTCACCTCTCTGCTGTCGTTGGTCGCAATCACCAGTATTCCGATTTTCTTTTGCGCTCGGACAATGTCTTTTACCAGTTTGACACCATCATTATCAAGATTTGAAGTAGGTTCATCGAGAATAAGCATGGGTGGTGTGTGCAACAGTGCAAAGGCATACTTCAGGCGTTGTTTCATCCCGGAAGAATAAATTCCGACCTGATCGTTGCGCCGCTCCCACAAACCGACTCTTCTCAGCACGTCATCAACGCGTGTTTCAAGGGAATTCTGATTCGTACGGATCATCGACAACAAAAATAGATTCTCCGTTGCGGTGAACTCGTCGTACAAATTGAGGTATGGTGAAACGAAGCCGACAGCATCCTTCATACGTTCTTCCTGAATCGCAGAACCTTCGGAAGAATACTGGACGAAGCCGCTACTCGGGCTTAACACGCCTGCAAGGATCCTTGAGAGAGTTGATTTTCCCGAACCATTCTTCCCGGTGATCGCTAATGAATCTCCAAGAGCCAGGCTGAACGTAAGACCTCGAAAGATGCTCCGTCGATTGAAGTGTTTTCCGAGATCTTGAACGATAAGCTCAAAATGCTTCATTGGACAATCGCAACCTTCCATCGATATTCGCTCGCGTCAACCCTCGCAAGAACAAAATACACACCGGTGGCAACTTTTGGTTGGAGATCTTTTGAAGGCACCAACACATACCTGTTGCCGAAAGACTCTGAGACGGGAAAGCGGCTGGAAAACACGAGATCCAGAGAGCTGCTGAGGACAAAGACCTCGGCTATTGAGGCCGTCGCTTCATTTACTGGCAGGGTGAGACCCGGGACGTCAGAGATACGGAAGGGATTTGGGGAAGCTTCCGATTGGAGACGGGAGATATCGCCTTTTGTCGACGAGGACAGATAGAATGACCGCCATTGATCAAGCCGGCTGACAATGAGAGACATCTTCACTCCATTAGCGAGA
>CAYNRS010000044.1:0-2917 GCA_964399565.1 uncultured Ignavibacteriaceae bacterium | reverse complement strand
CGGGGAGCCGATTCCCGAACTCACACGAAGCTCATGGTTTCTCATCGCATTGTCTGCCTGTAGAACAGCTTCAACTTCTGCATTTACAACGATTGCTGTCATCGTATCAGTCCCCATCCTGATCTCGTAACTCTGAGTTGACAGCGGGAAGGCGCCATTGGCAAAAACAACTGTTGATCCGGAAAAATTTGCGGTTCCATTAGGCAAAGAACGCGAATAATGCTTCCCTTCTGGATAGAATCTCAAGGTGTCCGCGCGGTCTGCCGTGAAAAAATTCCAGTACGCGAAGAGTGAATATTCCGATTCCACGCTTGTACTCATCTGCTGCAAAACCTCCTTCATGGCTTGCATCAAAGGCCGCGTCTTTGTTGACGTCCAGATTTGCCTCATCACATCGGGCCCAAACCGAGACGCCATGAAATGAGCCCAAATGCTGCGCTCGTAACCCAACCGGTTGTCGGTGAAAGGATTGACTGGAAAGTATGTGAACGGTAGCGATCGCTTCAAGGCATCAGTGAAATTCTGAAAATACTCCGTGACGTCATAATAATAGTCATTGACATCGTCGAACACGACGTCTTCCATCCAGGACGAGGTAAGCTCATTGAAAAACAGGTCCTGATTTGGCGAGGTTGTCCAAATTCCATACGACCCAATCTGAATGGCATGGTGGAACTCATGTGCCGCCGTGACTTTGAGCCCGGCAATCCCCGACGTTCTGTAGCCCTCAAAATCGTTTTCAATGACAATATGGGTGGAGTACTTCTCATTCGGACTGTTCGAGATCTGGATCTCGTTGCTGTAATCCGTGTATCCAAACGTACCGCCGCCAAAATTCGTTATGTAAATATCATACTCCGACCCTCCTCCGAGGGACTGGTCTCCGGGCGGCTGTTCATATCCAAACGAATCAACTTCGACGTGCCAACAATAATCGAAAAGAGAGATCACGGAGTCAACGTACGCTTCATATGAAGATGGAATTCTCTGACCAAGTGCGTTCAACAATGCCGGGGTCCTCGAACTGCTGCTTGAAGTATCATAGTGGACGCGAAAGCGGTCCGATGCGCTTTTTCTGTTCTTCTCCAACGACATGCGCACAAGGACTCGGTCAACCTCAAATCGTTGCTGAGGAGTCAACTGAGGTCTCTGCTGAATCGCCCAGTGAACGAGAGGGGTGCCGCATTTCGACTCAGAAATAGACTGCAAGGATGACCCGAAAACACTTTGAAGGGTTTTTATTGCAGAGGCTGAGAGAGACTCGATGGGACGTGTCTGCGTCATACTGATTGTCCTCAACAGCACCAACGACCCTAAGACACATCTACTGAGGCGACTTACGTTTTCCATCTTGATTCACGAACGTGTTGCCGTTGAGGATTCTCAAAACTCCTTTGGCGGGAATCGTATACGCAACGTCGGCCACACCGTCTCCATTGATGTCTCCAAGGTCGAAATGCGACCCCACCTCGGTATGGAGAAGTACCTGCCAGGGTTCAAACGCCATATTTCCTTTGTTTCGAAACCACCCAATAGAGTTTATTTGCTCATTGTTTGCGACAAGATCCGGTAATCCATCGCCGTCCAGGTCGAAAACCTTTATTTGACTGCGATGAGCAACGGTCAGGTTATTCGAGAGAATCTGTGGTTCGCCAAAGGAATCGTCAGGTCCTCCTTTCAACACTGACAGGGTTTTCGATGCTTCTGGAAACGCCACAACCAGATCCAATGTGTCATTTCCGTCCAGGTCAACCGACCAAAGGTAACTTTTCGCGTCGGGGAGCGTAACAAGTTCACGCGAGACCACACGTTCCTTCACTCCAAGAGAGCTGTCCAGAACGGCGACGCCGATGTCGACATCGCTGCTGTCTGTCGTTCGAAAAACGTAAACTAATTCAACAGGCAATTTATCATGTGTGCCGGCGACAGCAACACCAAGGAGAGCGTCGGGGCTCACAAGACGATAGCTCCGTTCCAGAAACGTTTGCGCCCCGATGCGCACATAGTAACTCAACGATGCATCCTGCGATGGCGTTGCGCCGTTTGTGCAAAAGAACTCCACCTGCCCTCTCTCATTGACCCTCGTGGAAATCACTTCTGATTCTCCGTCGCTCGGGATGATCGCGTTGACGGAAGAGTTGTCAACCAGGTTGAGACTGAAGAACGAAATCGATTTCGACTGGGGGTAGGAGATCAAGAACCTCGACGTAGAATCTGTCGTGGAGTGGTGCACGAGGTACGCCGGATGAACCGAAAGCGGGTATGTGCTTTGTCCCAGAAGTCCGTTTTCCGTCCCTACGAAAAGAGAGAGGGTACTGCTCTTTCCGTTTACAAGTGCGATATCCGGAAGATTATCGAGGTTTGCCCTTCCAATCCAAACGCCATAAGGCGCCAAGCCAGTTGTAAAATCCAGCGTATCCCTCAACTCCTGCGGTTGATTTCCGTTCAGAAATACCGTCATGCTGCCCTCCTTCCCAAGAATCAGCCCTTCTATTTTCTTGTCCCCATTCGCGTCAACGGCAAAAAGTTGAGCCGATGAATCCGAACAACTGTATGAAATTCGTTCCCGGAACGGATCATTTTCCGCGTTGAGATAAACCTCCAACGCACCAGGATGCAGAGTAATCAAGTCCAGCAGGAGGTCATTATTGACGTCCCCAACGGCGACGTCAAGCAATGATCCAGGAGTTTGCACAACATTTCTTTTCCGAAAATCGCCGGGGCCAGTCCCCTCCCAGTATTGGAGTTCTGTTGGCGATTTCATGATAAGGAGAAGATCAAGGAATCCTTCTCTAGCTTTGTTCAGAACGAAGAGATCTCTTAAATCACCCTCAACGGGAAGCACTGTTTGGTCAAGGAACTTGCCCCTTCCCACTCCGTAGAAAAGATGAAGTTCGCTCTTGACCCAGTCATAGAG
>CAYNRS010000043.1:3446-8558 GCA_964399565.1 uncultured Ignavibacteriaceae bacterium | reverse complement strand
TTTCCAGCGTGAACGCATTTACGGGGATGCGTCTTCGAACTGTCGGCCTCCTCGGCGGGGTTTCATATCGTTGGTAAACCAGGTCCTTGCGAAGGTTCGTAAATGCCATCTGGCTCATCGCGAGGTTTTGCTGGCCAGCATGGTTCAGCCCAAACCACGTTAACCAAACCGCGCCACTCTAACGATTTACAATGAGATTCTCATTTGCTTCAACCATCTTTGGTATATTGGTTCGTTCCAACAAAAGTTAATTCGTAGAACACACTTCCCACTTTCAGAAAGGCTGTATGGCAAAGCACTTGCACTCCAGCTGTACGCACATCGTGCTCCTCCTGCTCCTTTTCGTCCCAGCGTCGGGCCAGAACAAATCGAATAGTTTGAAGATTGCCTACAATGTTCTCTTCGACAAAACCGCGGACAATTATGAGATCTTCGTGATGAACCTGGACGGTACGGGAAAGAAGAACATTAGCAATTGGAAGGGCGTGGATTGGGTATATTATTCGTATGAGCATAAGCTTTACTTCGTTTCGGACAGGGATACTACTCATCGGATGTATTTTTTGTACGAAATGGATGCGGACGGAAACAACGTTCGCAAGATTTGCCCGTTCAGACTCGAAGATTCCTGGCTCAGCAGCCGAAAGGGTGGGACTGAGTTTGTTGTTTCTGCCAGAAAGGACGGACTGAGAAACACGCTTTATATCATCGACAAAAGCGGCAATATCGTTCGCCAGCTGACGTCGGACACAAGCCGCTATTATAACGACCCCTGCTTCTCACCGGACGGCGAGCAAATCGTATTCCGATATAAGACAAACCGGAGGGATCGCAACGAGAACGACGAGCTCTGGATCATGAACGATGACGGAACAAACATGCGACGCATAACGCAATATCCCCAGGACGATCCAACAAGGAAATGGGAGAATTACAAAGCGGGCCCACCTCAATGGCGGCCCGCGACAAACGTGATATCCTACATCTCATGGCAAAAAGGCAACTACAGCATCTTCACCATTCATCCCGACGGCAGCGGGGGTAAGCAACTCACAGGAAACGATATGAATGAAGGCTACCATTCCTGGTCTCCCGACGGAAAGATGATCGCATTCGACGGTTCAGACCTTAAGGATTCGAAATTCAGCATCTATCTCTTGAATGCCGACGGGTCGGGAACGAAGCAACTGACGAACGATTACAAGTACGAACAGGCTCCTGTCTTCGTGAGATCGGTTTCGAATTAAGCACTCTGGGACGGAAAACATCTCAATAGATTCCCTACTGCCACATGGTTCTTCGTAAATTTGTTCAATTCGGAAGTTGCATTTCATCGATTGATGAAACGCCTGCGGCACCACTGCTCGTCAGATTAATCGTGGGGTGCGTGTTTCTCTCAGAAGGTATTCAGAAGTTTTTGTTTCCTGACTCACTTGGCGTCGGCAGGTTCATCAAAATCGGCATTCCTGCTCCGGAGATCATGGCTCCTTTTGTGGGTGTTGTAGAAATTGTGTGTGGAACTCTCGTACTTATCGGTTTCTTCACGCGGCTCGCCGCTGTTCCACTCATTATTGATATGGTTGTCGCAATTGCGGCAACGAAAATCCCGATTCTTCTGGAAAAAGGCTTTTGGGCTATGGCGCATGAGTCCCGTACGGACTGGTCCATGCTTCTGGGGTCGATTTTTCTCTTGATCGCGGGGGCAGGCCGGTGGTCCTTGGATGGCGGCAAAGCCGGGTGAGGGGCCTGAACTCGCTGCAATGTCCTTGGATTTTTCTCGCTCGTTCCCTACTTTGTGAGGAATTTGTTTTCCACAAGTACCGGGGAAATCGTATGAAAAACATCTGCACCGCGTTCATCGTGTATTTTCTTGTTGGCGGCCTTTCCGTTTTTGCCCGACAGTCAAATGACAAGAAAACAGACGATGCACTTGTCGCCAAGGCCCGCGCAATTCACGAACGCGCCATTACGCTCGACACGCACGATGATATCTCCTCCAATTTTGCGACAGAAAAAGACGACCCGGGGAAAGTCGAGAACACCCAGCAGGTAACGCTGCCAAAAATGAAAGAGGGCGGCTTGAAGGTGGGGTTTTTCATTGTTTATGTTGGGCAGGGAGAGCGGACGCCGGATGGTTACGATACTGCCTACGTCATGGCCGTCAATAAGTTTGACGCCATCCATCGGATGGCCGAACAGATGTATCCGGATAAAATCGAGATCGCCTACACAGCCGACGATGTGACCCGAATTGTCAAAAGCGGGAAGCTGGTGGCATGCATTGGCATCGAGAACGGATGGCCGGTGGGAAGGGATCTGAAGAAGTTGAAGGAGTTCCACGAGCGCGGGGGACGATACATTACTCTCTCACACAATCGTCAGAATGATATTTGCGACTCGGCTAATCCCGGCGAAGGCGAACCGGAAGAAGAACATCATGGCGTCAGCGACTTCGGCAAGCAAGTGATTGCAGAAATGAATCGTCTCGGCATTATGGTTGACATCTCGCATATCTCGAAGAAATCGGCTCTCGATGCGATTCGGCTTTCCAGGGCCCCTGTCATTGCGTCGCATTCCAGCGCACGTGCCGTCAACGACAACCCCCGCAACCTCGACGACGAAACACTCCTTGCGCTCAAAAAGAATGGCGGCGTTGTACAATGCGTGGCGTTGGGAGAGTTCGTCAAAACACGTCCGGTTCCCCCTGAACGACAGGAAGCCATCGCCTCGTTGCGAAAAGAATTCGGTCTGCCGGAAGGCCGTGGAGGCATGCGTCGGGCGTTCCAGACTCTTACCGAGGACCAAATGGCGAAGCTGCGTCAAGGAATGCGAGAGATCGATGCGAAATACCCTCTGGCGCCTGTGACAGTTTCGGATTTCGTCAATCACATCGACCATGCGGTAAAACTCATTGGCATTGAACACGTTGGTATCAGCTCCGATTTCGATGGTGGAGGAGGCGTTGAGGGCTGGAATTCTGCGGCGGAGACGTTTAATGTGACCCTGGAGCTTGTGCGTCGAGGCTACTCCGAACAGGACATTGCCAGGCTTTGGAGCGGGAACCTCTTGCGGGTGTGGCACGAAGTGGAAAAGATGGCCGCCCAAATCCAAAAGAGAATGTGACTCTTCTCTCTGCTGGATCTTTATGCCTCGAGAGTTGTCGGCGGGAGCAATTATTGTTCGGAAGACACCCGACGACTACAAGTTTCTGCTTCTCCATTACGAGCTTGGACACTGGGAATTTACCAAGGGCCACATCGAGCCAAATGAAGACGAGCAGGAGACAGTACGGAGGGAAATCGCAGAAGAGACGGGAATAACCGATATCGTCTTCATCGAAGGATTCCGCGAAACCATCAGGTATTTCTTCAGATGGAAGGGGAGCAGAATCTTTAAGATCGTGGTCTTCTTTCTCGTTCAGACAGCCAAAGAAGCTGTAAAACTCTCGTCCGAGCATATCGGATATGAATGGCTCTCGTATGACGATGCTCTGAAACGTCTGAAGTTTAAGAACAGCAAGACGCTTCTGGAAAAAGCAAATCAAATGATGCTAAAAATCGAATAGATTCCTTTTATCGAGGGGACCAATTTCAGAGGAGGACCTATGGACAGATATCTCATCATTTCACCGCATACGGCGCAAGACTGCAAGAAGATTATTCAACTAGTCGAAGCGATGGGCTATATCACACATTTCGACTGGGGGTGCAAGGACGGAGACCATACTGCGTGGGCCATCATTGAGGCAGACAGCAAGCCTGAGGCCCTGCTTTCAGTTCCTTCTTCCCATCGTCACATTGCGCGGGCGGTAAAGATCGTGAAATTCACTCCGAAAGAGGCCGAGCATCAGGGCTGAGTCCGAGAATTCCCGGCTGTGAAATTGCCTGCAGTCGCGTTTACGTAATCGCCTGCACTTTCCAGAATCCGTAACAGAGCATCAGCCAGCCCGCAAGCAAGGAAAGCCCGCCGACCGGAGTCACCATTCCCAACCAGGTCATACCCCAAGCAGTCATCGCGTAGAGGCTCCCGGAGAATAACACAATTCCTCCAACAAACAACCATCCCGCAATCGCAAACTGATTGCGCGCATAGATTCCCACGGCATACCCAACCACAAAGAGCGCCAAGGAGTGATACATCTGGTATCGAACGCCTGTTTCAAACGCAGTGAGCATTTCCGCGGAGAGCTGTGCTTTGAGATAGTGAGCCGTAAACGCGCCGAGTGCAACCGAGAGAAACGCGCCAACAGAGCCAAGAAGAAAAAATGTTCTGGAGTTCATGGCTTTCGGTGTACCATCGTCGTCGAGGCCTGATTTGTCGGCATGATGACAAGTTGCGCGACTTGGACATGCGCGGGTCTTCCTGCACAAAAGACGACTGCGTCGGCAACATCCTCAGGTGTGAGCGGTTGAAATCCTTGATACACCGGAGTTGCTCGGCCAGCATCGCCCCTGTAGCGAACGAGGCTGAATTCTGTCTCCACGAGGCCTGGATCCACAGTGCATATCCGGATTGCGGTGTCGACAAGTTCCATCCGCAAGCTGTTCGTGAGCGAATCGACCGCGGCTTTTGTGGCGGAGTAGACGTTGCCCTTCGGATAAGGCTGAAAGCCAGCTATCGATCCTATGTTGATGACCATCCCGGTGTTCCGTTTGACCATGCCAGGCAAGACCGCTCGGGTTACGTACAACAACCCTTTGATGTTCGTGTCGATCATTTCCTCCCAATCCTCGACTTTTGCCTCGTGAACTTTGTCCAGCCCGCGGCTAAGTCCTGCATTATTCACCAGCACATCGATTTTTTCCCAATCTGAAGGCAGGTTATCGATTGTGTTCTCGACAGCCTCTTTGTCACGAACATCGAGTTCAAGGACGTACGATTCGGTTCGACGTTTCTTGTTCAGATCTTTGATCAATTCATCAAGACGGGCCTTTCGACGCGCTGCAACAATAAGACGAGCGCCGTGTTCTGCAAATTTCTGCGCGCACGCAAGCCCGATGCCACTGCTGGCTCCGGTGATGAGAACAATTTTTTCGTTCAATGATTCCATGGGATTGACTTTTTCATCATTCTTGCCGGTGAGTACCGCACAATCTGTTTCGAGAAACAGCT
>CAYNRS010000043.1:0-3346 GCA_964399565.1 uncultured Ignavibacteriaceae bacterium | reverse complement strand
ACTTTTTCATCATTCTTGCCGGTGAGTACCGCACAATCTGTTTCGAGAAACAGCTAGGAATGATCCGGTCATATCCGTCCCCCAAGAATGCTCCATTCGTCCACGACCTCGTCCTGCTTCACAACATAATATTTCTGGAAATGGGGTACCGTGAGGCATGAGTGATTTTCCAGGATCCGCACACGGTCTCCAACTCTGAACTTTCCTTCAATTTCATCGATACCATGCGCCACCACTTTACCATGTTCCTGCGAAAGTCCACGAACATGGATATGGGCATGGAGCCGCTTTTTCTCATAGTTCTCGTAGACCGTACCCATGTCCATATCATTCTTTAAATGCGTCGGCCCCAAATCTTTGGAAAGGGCCAGCGCTCCAGCATCAGTGACAAAATGCGAAGCCCCCGGCTGATGGGAGATCACGCTGGCCAGAACCGTCACCGCACAGTCCTCAGCTCCACACACCCCCAGCGCAACCATGGTGTAGTCGTGAAAACAGTAGTTGCCGGGACGTATCTCATCGATACCGGACAGATTGTCTATGACTGTCATCGACGGCGTTGACCCTATGCTGATGGAAGGAACCGGAATTCTCTTTGCGCGCATGCGCCCGGCAAATTCGAGCATGACATCACGCTCTTGAATGGCAACTTTGAGAATTCCTTCTCTCGTTTTTGCATGGTAGGAATGCCCTGCGTGCGTAAGTATACCATCGAACGCCAGAGCGTTCGACTCCGCGAGAGATTCGGTGATTTCCTCTGCAAGTTTGGAATTTGGATCAACCCCTGCCCGGTGATTGCCGCTGTCGATTTTCAGCCAGACGTGAATTCTCTTTCCGTTGACCCGAGCAACTTTGTCGAGATGGCCTTTTGCTTCTTTGCTGTCAATGACAACGTTAAACGTGATTCTTTCGGCGAGTTCGGCGACTTTAATTGCATAAACGGGTGGAAGTGGAAAAGCCCATGTGATATCGTCGAAGCCTGCCGCTGCAAATCGTTCGGCTTCATAGAACGTTGAAACGGTGATTCCTTTTGCCCCCAGTTTGAGCTGTTTTTTGCCGATTTCAATACACTTGTGCGTTTTGATGTGCGGGCGAAGAGCAACCTTGAGCTTCTCTGCGCGATCCTGCATTCGCCGTAGATTTCGCTGCAGAATATCAATGTCAAGAAGAAGTGCGGGTGTGGGGAGTTGCGAGATATGCATGTTGCTACCCTTGGAGGCCGGCAATACCGTCGGCCGACATTTCTCAATATTCGATCAAACGCTCCAGTGTTTCCTTCAACCTTCTTTTCGCCAAAAACTGTTTTTCCAATTCCGTGTTGAACGGGACGGGCATATCCAGAGAACCAAGCCTCATCACGGGTGCATCAAGATACTGAAAACAGTGTTCATTAATCGAAGATGCTATTTCCGCGCCAAAGCCGCCAGTAATGGTGTCTTCGTGTAAAACAAGACACTTTCCTGTTTTCTCGGCAGAGGCAAAAACCATTTCTTGATCCCAGGGAAGTAATGTGCGCAGGTCAATAATTTCGATGGTTTTGTCCGGGAATTCGGAAACAATTTCCTCTGCCCAATCCACCGCCCATCCATACGTTATGAGGGAAACATCATTGCCTCCCTGGACGATGCGGCCTTTACCGAGAGGAATATTGTAATACTCATCCGGCACGAAACCTTCAACACTACGATACAAATACTTGTGTTCGAAGAACAGCACGGGATTCGGATCCACGAGACTCGTCGTTAATAATCCCTTCGCGTCGAAGGCAGTTGACGGGTATACGACTTTCAATCCCGGCACATGAGTGAACCATGCTTCATTGCTTTGTGAGTGAAACGGCCCCGCTCCAACTCCCGCCCCCGTCGGCATGCGCACGACAACGTTGACTGCCTGATTCCACCGCCAGTGTGTTTTAGCCAGGTTGTTGACGATCTGGTTGAAACCGCAGGAAACGAAATCCGCAAACTGCATTTCTACCATTGAGGTTTTTCCAGCAATGGAAAGTCCCAGCGAACAGCCCACGATTGCAGATTCGCACAATGGGGTGTTTCTCACACGACCTTTTCCAAACCTCTGTACGAATCCCTCAGTTACTTTAAAGACGCCGCCATATTCGGCAATGTCCTGTCCCATCAGTACAAGGTTAGGATCGCGCTCCATTGCCTGCCGCAACCCATCGGAAACTGCATTGACGAAGCGTTTCTTCGATTGTTTTTCCTCGTTCGGCGGGAGGACATCAAACGAGGATGTTTTATAGACATCCCCGAGTTCCTCTTCTACCGAAGGCTCCAATTGAGGCTCCGCGCTCGCCGCTTCCCACTCATCCTCGATCACTTTTCGAAATTCATCCCGCTTCTCTTTGATATATTCTTGTGTCAAAAGGCGATTCTTAAGGAGTTCACGCTCAAACGTTGCGAGAGTGTCCTTCCTTTTCCATTCTTCAAAGAGTTCGGACGGGATGTATTTTGTGCCCGAGGCTTCCTCGTGTCCCCTCATGCGAAACGTCATTGCCTCCAGGATCACCGGTTTACGGTCTTTCCGCATCTTTTCGACAATCTTTCTTGTCGTTTCGTACACTTCCATGACATTGTTACCGTCGATGCGAATGCCCTCAATTCCGTACCCAAGTGCTTTGTCGATCAACTGCTTGCACCGGAATTGCTCATCCGACGGCGTTGAGAGCCCGTAGCCGTTGTTTTCAATCAGAAAAACGACGGGAAGTTGCCACACTGCTGCAACGTTTACGGCTTCGTGAAAATCGCCTTCACTCGTCCCGCCATCTCCCGAGAAAACCAGGGCGATGTCTTTGGATGAATCGAGGTTGCTGGCCATTGCAAGCCCATCCGCAACGCCGAGCATGGCGCCAAGATGGGAAATCATGCCGATGATGCGGTATTCCGGCGCCCCAAAATGAAACGACCTGTCGCGGCCTTTCGTAAAACCCGAGTGTTTTCCTTCCCACTGGGCAAAGAGTTTTCGGAGTGGAATGTTTCTCGATGTGAAAACGCCAAGGTTTCGGTGAAGTGGCAGGATCCAATCGGATGGCTTGAGCGCCAAAGTGCAGCCAACAGAAATCGCCTCCTGCCCAATGCCAGAGAACCACTTGCTGAGCTTGCCTTGACGGAGGAGCAAAAGCATCTTTTCCTCGATCATCCGGGGCAACAGCAATGCCTCGTACATCTTTACGAGGGTCTCTTTTGGATGTTTTTTGCCGTTGAGAGGATACGATGTTGAACCGACAACAGGGCGATTTTTTGGTGCAGGGAGCGGTTTCTTACGACGGGATATTCTGGTTGTGTGCTTCACGACGGACAAAAGATGCGAAAAAATTGGTTAGTGAAGCAAG
>CAYNRS010000042.1:0-8758 GCA_964399565.1 uncultured Ignavibacteriaceae bacterium | reverse complement strand
AACGGTTCCTCAGGAGGAGCCTCGATGGGAGGTTCGGCCTCGAATCCGGCAAAACGTGATGATGGCTCAGCGACGGGTGTAGCAGCCGCCTCTTCAGGAGTCGGTGCCGCTATCCCGAAATCATCTGGCGGCTGGCCGGCCGCCTCAAAAGCTCCAGTTGGTTCGGGTGTGGCGACAGGTTCTGGCATTGAAGGCGGAGTCTCCGACGCTGTTAATCCAAACATGTCCGTCCCGGAAGGCGCTGCTTCGAATGGGGTCGGAGAAGGCTCACTCGGGGGCACCTCGGCTGCCGGTGAGATTGGTTCTGGCGGCGGAGTTGGTTCAGCGACAGAAACAGGCTGCGGAGCGGTAGCATCTTTTGCTTTTGGCTCAACCGTTCTTGCACCGGGCGCTTCTTGAGCCGGCAATTCGCCTGCGGGAGCCGGAATATCTTTGAGAAACTTATTGATGGTTTCATTTGTCGGCAGGAATTCCCGTACCACTTCAAGTTCGCGTCGAGCCTCTGCGCTCATATTCAGCGTCAGGAGCACTTTTGCTTTAATGAGGTGGCCAGTCGTGTAAAACGGAAAATTTGCGATGCCTTCATCGCAAACGCGCAGGGCATCCTGAGCACGGCCCGCGAGAAGGTAATAACTGGCTAATTGTGCGAAGAGCGGAGATTTTGACTCCGGACCGACCCGCTGCTCGAGAAGAGAGAGTTTCTGTTGGACGGTTTCGTGCATTAGTACAGTTTATTCCTGGCTGAGTTTTCTTGCATCGAGGGCATGTTTGATGGAAAGCGCCGCAATCGAAGAAAAGCCGAAGAAGAAGAGAAGCTGAAACGGTACTGCTGCGATTTCCAGGTAATATAATGAAGAAATTACGCCGAAGAAGCAATAGACTGCCAGAACAACTTCAACGACGACGATCCAATCGATCTTCTTCCCGGTATATTTTTTTTCAAGCCATGAATCCATTTTTCCTTTTATGGCATATTTTGGCGTCCGGATGAAATCGCTTTTTCTGCGAAAGAGCCCTTCAAAAACGGCCCGCGAGTTGTTGACGGCGAATCCCATGCTTGCCGCCATGAAAAGGGGAAACAGGAGAATGCGTCTCCGCCAGTCCGGATACACGGACTTCTGAGAAAACAAGTAGAACAGGAAGGAACCGATAAAGGCCGGCACGAACACCGACATCAAGGAAAAGTACGTCTCGTGGCCACCCTGCTGCTTGATGTAGATGAGCGGAACGTTGAGAATTCCGGCAAGAAGAATGAACGGAAACACAATGTTGTTCGTAAGGTGGAACGTGGAGTGCAGTTTCACACGGAATGGAATGTCGGACCCCCACACCTTTGGGAGCATTTTCCGCGCTGTTTCGATCGCCCCCTTGGTCCAGCGAAATTGCTGTGATTTCAGCGCGTTCACCTCTGCAGGCAGCTCCGCCGGAGAAGTGAAATCGTTGAGGTACTTAAACTTCCACCCCTTGATCTGCGCCCGGTAGCTTAAGTCAAGATCTTCCGTGAGAGTGTCGCTCTGCCAGTTCCCGGCGTCTTCAATGCACTTCCGCCGCCAGATGCCGCCCGTCCCGTTAAAGTTGATGAAGTACCCGGCCTTGTTTCTCACGCCCTGTTCCATCACGAAGTGTCCGTCCAGCGCAAGGGCCTGAGTGCGTGTAAGGAATGAGTAGTCGTGGTTCAGGTGTTCCCATCGCGTCTGAACCATTCCAACTTTTTCATCCGCGAAGTACGGAAGCGTTTGTAAAAGAAAATCGCGCCTCGGGATGAAATCTGCATCAAAGATCGCGACGAATTCTCCGCGGGCCTGGGCAAGTCCCGTTTTCAATGCGCCCGCCTTGAAGCCTGACCGGTCGGGCCGCCGGATATGCTTGATGTCAAATCCGAGGCTCCGAAACTTCTCCGCAGCTTTTTGTACCAATCCGACTGTTTCATCTGTGGAGTCGTCAAGGACCTGCACTTCAAGCTTCTCCTGTGGGTAATCGAGGTTACAGACCGCCTCGATGATGCGGTTGACAACATACAACTCATTGAAAATCGGGAGTTGTACCGTTACCACCGGTTTCTCTGTTAGTAAAGGTGTACGATTGAGGATCTTCCGCTGTTTCAGATAATGGAACACCATGACAAAGCCATGAGCCCCAAACGTGAAGAGTATGAGAAGGGAAATGAAATACAGATAAAGTACGAAATCGCTGTAGAAGGGGCTATCGGCGATTTCCTGACGAAAGAAAAATGCTAAGACCATAAGAGATTTACCATCCTGCGACTGTTTCGTTGAGTATGTCTTCGGTGAGTTTGCGGACTGCTTCTTGTATTCCTTCGTTGCGCTGCGTCAGCCCGCTGCCCGAAGGGTAATCCCCCCAGCTGCTGAAATCTCGTTCCCACACTTTCTTGCGAAGCTTCAAATCCTGAAATGTCATGCGCACGGTAACGGTAATGCGTCGCGTGGCGACCTGCTCTCCTGCCTGAACAACGCTTGGCGCGTCCTTCACGTCGGTGATGACGCCCTCAAGGATTGAATCGGCACTTCCACGGTCCGCCATTTCAAGCGAATTGTCATTCAGAAAACGCTGCACGAGCTGATTCGAAAACTGTTCCCTGAGGGCTGGGTCGCCATATCCGCTCTGGTCCTCCGCAATCGGGATTGCGATCGTCTTCAGGTGAGGCGGAACAGAGCCTCCTTTGAACGAATACGTGCAACCCGAAAGAATGCAGATTGCAGATTGTAAAATGTAGATTGAAAAAAAAAGAGACCTATCAGTTTTCGTCAGGGAGGTCGCGTTCTGCATTACTGCAAACCAAATTCCTTGATCTTCCTGTAAAGCGTTCTCTCACTAATGTTGAGTTCCCGTGCAGCAAGCCGCCTGTTGTTACGATTACGTTCGAGTGCATTCATGATCATCTTGCGCTCCATTTCATCAAGAGTGATTGAGCCGTTGCCGTTCGTGGGCTCCGTGTTGACGGCCAATGACGAATCCTGGTGCATGATTGGACGTTGCCGCAGCAGTTGCTTCACCTCTTCAATGTTTGCTTTGAGCTCAATGAGTGCGCGGTAGATAAGCTCGCGTTCGGCCTGGTCCGCTGTTCGGTTTACGATCATGGGCAGGTTGCGATCCGCAAGCGTTTCACGATGAAGGTATTTGCGTACGTCGTCCCCTGTAACCTTCCTTCCCTTTTCAAGAACGAGCATGCTTTCGATGACGTTGCGGAGCTCCCGCACATTGCCGGGCCAATCATAGTTCATCAACAGTTCAGTCGCGTCTTCACCGAAGCCCTGGAAGCGTAAATCGTTTTTGGAAGCGAAATCCTTTACAAAATTATCGACGAACAGCGGTATGTCTTCCTTCCTGTCGCGCAACGGAGGAACGTGAATGTTGACCGACCTCAGGCGAAAATACAGGTCTGGACGGAATCGTTTTTGCCGGACCTCATCATCGAGAACTTTGTTCGTTGCGGCGATTACCCGGACATCAGTCTTTCGGGGAGATGATGAACCCACACGGTTAAACTCTCCGTTCTCGAGAACACGCAACAGTTTTACCTGTGTTGCGAGCGGCATTTCCCCGATCTCGTCGAGGAGAATCGTGCTTTCATCTGCGATCTCAAAATACCCTTTCCGCGTTTCAACGGCGCTTGTGAATGACCCTTTTTCGTGGCCAAAAAGCTCGCTCTCGATAAGGCCTTCCGGAATGGCTCCGCAATTCACCGTCACCAAAGCCTTTTTGGCGCGACGGCTGGCGCTGTGGATTGCGCGCGCAATAACCTCTTTGCCAACGCCGCTTTCCCCGGTAATCAGGACGGTAATATCTGTTGGCGCAACCTGTTGGATGACGTCGACAATTTCCTGAATTTCCAGCGATTGGCCGATAATACCGTGTTGCTTCTTGAAACCCTCTCTGTCCATGCTCCTTTTCCTGTCTTCGCTAACGCGTCACCACGATAGATTCCAGCTTGAACTTCTTTCGAATCTCATCAGAAAAACGTGCTGCTTCTTCTTTCGTTTGGAACTCGCCAACCCACACTCGATGAATCTTCTTCCCGGCGGCCGTATGTGTGAAGATATTGGAAAGGTAGCCCTCCGTCTCAAACTTCGACCGAAGCTCTTCAGCGTTTTGGAAAGTGGAAAACGCCCCCACCTGTACGGTGAACTTCGATGTAAACTTCGGGACCGGACCCACAGGTTTCACTTCCACGGGCTGTTCCTGTACAATCGCCCTGGGCTCCTGCACAATCGCTTTTTCAGCCGCATAAGCGCTAAACGGGTAATCCTGTTTCAGTTGCGCGAGTTTCTGGTCGGCCGTTTTGTAAAGACCAACCGAATAGTAGTACTGATACAGCCTGTACAATGCATCGTCGGCCCACTCGTTCTTTGGGAAATTGTCCACGATGCTCTGGTACGTCTTTGCGGCCTCGGCTCCGTCCGTGGTCAACACTCCCTGGAGATACAACACGCCGGGGTGGTTCTGGAAGTTGGTGATGAGCGTTGGCAATTCGGATTTTACCGTTTCGACCTGGCCACGTTCGATCATTTCCAGGCGGCGCTGGATGTCGGGTTCGTTGCCCGCCGACTGAGCATTCAACATGTGTGCTGCCACCAGGATGAACATTATCGTTCCTGCTGATTTCATTCTTTCCATCCTTTCGCGTCAACGATGAGAAATCTCAGTGCCGAAGAGTGTCGCCGAATTGGCTTTGTGAATGCTGATATCAACATATTCCCCAATGCAGGACCCGTTCTTGGGAAAAACGACCATCTTGTTGGTATCCGTTCGACCGCAATAATCGTCAGCAGATTTTTTGCTTGTGTCTTCGATTAGGACTTCGACCGTCTTGCCGACGAGTTCCGAGTTCTTCTTTAACGAAACCTCGCGTTGCATTTCAATGATTTCATTTAATCGTTCGGTCTTGATTTCCTCCGGGACGTCGTCGCCCATGTGCCACGCCTTGGTGTTTTCCCGGGGCGAATACTTAAACGTAAAGGCTCCGTCGTATCCAACTTCTCCGAGCAAATCGAGGGTCATCCTGTGATCGTCATCCGTTTCCGTTGGAAAACCAGCGATGATATCTGTTGAAAGACTCACGTGAGGGATGGCGCGCCTGATCCGGGCAACAAGGTTCAGATAATGGCCGGCTGTGTACGTGCGGTTCATGAGCTGCAAAATTCGGTCTGAGCCGGATTGGACCGGCAGATGAATGTAGTTGCAAATGTTCGCGTGGTCAGCGATGGTCTTAATCAGCTTGTCGGACATATCCTGGGGGTGTGACGTGGTAAAACGAACGCGCAATGTTCGTTCGATTCGTGCGACGCTTGCCAGAAGGTCGGCAAAATCAAAGGTCCCGTCGTGATATGAATTAACATTCTGGCCGAGGAGCGTTATCTCCTTAAAACCGCGACCAGCGAGGTGTTCAACTTCCTTGACAACGCCGGCAAGCGGCCTGCTGCGCTCACGGCCACGGGTAAACGGGACGACGCAGAACGTGCAGAATTTGTCGCAACCGCGCATCACCGAAACCCACGCGCTTATCCCGTCAGTACGCAGGGGGACAATGTCGTCGTAATTCTCTACACGGGAGAGGCGGACAGCAATTCCTCTTTCCCCCCGGAGGGCGTTTTCCACAAGGTCCGGTAATTTTCGGTACTCATCGGGCCCGACGATGAGGTCCACATGGCTTTCGGACTCCATGAGATCTTTCCTTAGGCGTTCGGCCATGCAACCGAGTACGCCCACAACGACCCCGGGCTTTGTTTTCTTGTGGTTTTTAAAAGCTCCCAAGCGTCCGTAAATCCGTTCCTCAGCGTTCTCGCGGACGGCACAGGTGTTTACAAAGATAACGTCGGCATTTGACATTTCCAGAGTATGGTCAAAACCAGCGTCGCTCATAACGCGAAGAACGACTTCACTGTCTGCCACATTCATCTGGCACCCGTATGTTTCGAGATATACCTGTCGTTTTGGGCTCATTCTGGAAAGCAAAATCTAATGAAAAAATGTCAGACAATCAAAGCACATTAAACCGTTTTAATGTTCAAATATTTCTTGAGGTTCTGGGCATAAAGGATTTTGACGTTGCCAAATCGTCAGGATACGGCACGAAGGATTTAGGGATTGATTGCACAGCCAAGCTCTCGTATATTTGACGACAAATTCTCATCACAGAATCGAGTCATGTCAAAACTCGCCGAAGAAATCAAAGCAAAAGCAAAAAAACTCAAAAGACACATTGTCTTGCCGGACGCCACAGATGAACGTGCGATACAAGCATCACGAATTTGTGTGGATGAGGGTATCGCTTCCATCTCTCTTGTCGGAGATGAACAGGAGATTCGCACAAAGGCTGAAAAGCTGGGTGTGAGCCTGGAAAAGGTTCGGATCGCAGATCCTGAAAAATCCGATATGTTAAGTGATTTCTCACACATCTATTTCAATTTGCGGAAGTCAAAAGGCCTGAAGATTGAAGAAGCGCAGCAAACAATGCGGCGCCCGTTGTTCTTCGGTGCCATGATGGTCCGCGAGAGCCTTGCCGATGGGAGTGTAGCTGGCTCACTTTCGACAACGGCGGATGTCTTGCGTGCCGGGATACAGTGCATCGGTGTTGCTGATGGAATCAGTGTTGTATCGAGTTTCTTCCTCATGATTTTTCCGTACACCACATACACGTTCGCAGACTGCGCAGTCGTTCCTGACCCAACGGCGGAACAATTGGCAGACATCGCGATTGCATCGGCGGAGAACCACCGGAAGCTCACTGGTGAAGAAGCGCGAGTCGCGATGCTCTCGTTTTCCACAAGAGGAAGCGCCGAACATCCTCTTGTTGAAAAGGTCCAGAAAGCGACGGCCATCGCACAGAAAAAAATGCCGGGCCTCAGCATTGAGGGAGAGCTTCAGCTGGATGCGGCAATCGTACCTTCCGTTGCAAAACAAAAAGCTCCCAACAGCAAAGTTGCTGGAAGCGCAAATGTCCTCATTTTTCCGGACCTTAACGCAGGGAACATTGGTTATAAAATTGCACAACGAATGGGCAACTCGGTAGCGCTTGGCCCCGTGGTTCAAGGCCTCAAGAAACCTGCTTTTGACCTGTCCCGCGGTTGCAGTGTTGACGACATTGTCAACGTTGTCGCCATCAATGCGGTCGTCGGAGCTGCATAACATATTTCTGATAACGGACTTATCTTTCTCGCTTACGTTTAACCTGATGATCATCGTATGAAAAGAAACAGTAGCTCCGGCAGCCCGAAAAGCGTCAAGCCTGCTCCTGCCCACGCGCCACTTCCCGCTGGGAAACTTCGTTGGACTTGCGACCCAAGATTGCTGAATATCAAATCGGGGTCAGAGATGAAATCGCGAAGGGAAATTATCGGCCAGGAAAGAGCCTTGCGTGCATTACGCGTTGGCCTGGAAATGAAGCATTACGGCTACAATATTTTCGTTACCGGCCTTGCAGGCACGGGACGCACAACGACGATTAAACGGATGTTGAGGGACTTTGAAAAGTCCAAAGGGGAATTGCGGGACCACTGCTACGTTTACAATTTCAAACACCCGGATACCCCGATTGCACTCACTCTCCCGGCGGGGCAGGGAAAAGCGCTGAAAGAAGATATGGAGAATTTCGTCGGGGACCTCCTCCGCAATATTCCGGCGGTCTATGAGAGTCAGCGGTATCAACAGGCCCGGAAATCACTTCTCCAACACTTTCAGGAAAGGCAAAAGAGCATCCTTCAGAATTTTGAAGGGAAAGTGAAGGAAAAGGGCTTTGGGTTGGTTCAAGTCCAGGTGGGGAATGTCATGCGCCCGGATATTGTCCCGGTCGTGAAGGATAATCCCACAAATCTTGACCAGGTTGAAACAATGGTTCAGAAGGGCGAATTCCCAAAGGAGCAGTTCGAGGCCTTGAAAGACGCACAGAACATCCTGGAAAAGCAAATGAGCACGGTGTTTCGGGAACTACGCAACATCGAAAAGAAGGTTCAACAATCGCTGACGGAGCTTGAGGAGAAGCTTGTCATGCCGGTGGTTGATGACGGTATCCAGGTGCTCAAGGCCACATACGACAACACGAAGGTTCAAACCTATCTCGAAGAAGTTCGGCAGAATGTTCGTGACAACCTCGACCGGTTTCGGCGCCAGCAGCTTCCACCCGAGCCAGAGGCGCAATCCGAAGAATCCGCCGAGGACAATTTCCTTGAATTCCAGGTCAACGTTCTTCTCGATAACTCTGAAACAGAACATGTGCCTATCATCATCGAGACAAATCCGAAATACAAAAACGTTTTTGGCACAACTGAACGAGAGCTGGACAGGGCGGGAATCTGGCGTACGGATTTCATGCGCATCAAACCGGGTTCGCTTTTGCTTGCGGATCGCGGCTATCTTGTGCTCAATTCGCTCGACACCCTTGTGGAGCCCGGCGTTTGGCAGGACCTGAAGCGGACGCTGCGGACGGGCAAGATTGAGTTCCACAGCTACGAGCCGGCCTTTGGCCTGTCCGCTTCCGGGATGAAGCCGGAACCCATTGAGTTGAACGTAAAGGTTATTATGATCGGAGAGGCCGAGTTATATTACCTGTTGTATTACCGCGATGAGGACTTCAAGAAAATCTTCAAAATCCGCGCAGACTTTGACTTCGAGATGCCGAACAACACGCAAGCGATTTCCAAGTATGTCGGTTTTGTCAAGATGATTTGCGAGGACGAGAAACTGCTCCCCTTTGACGCCTCTGCTGTTGCGAAAGTCGTGGAATTCGGCGTTCGCCTTTCCG
>CAYNRS010000041.1:1399-8759 GCA_964399565.1 uncultured Ignavibacteriaceae bacterium | reverse complement strand
CAAATGGTAGTTTTGATACTCTTTTTGGAGAGATACCCAGTTCTCCAGTGCTCCCGCTAGGTGCCCCAAATGGAGCTTCCCGGTGGGGCGCATGCCACTGAGAATAACCTTTTTTCGTTGACTCAATCGAGACTTTGGAACTCCTTCCTGCAATCCAGCTGCCGGGAATTTGTCAAACAGGCTAATTCATGAACAGATAAGGTTTCCAGTGTTCATCCACCGTGCCAACGAAATGTCTGATGAACATGACATGATTGGGGCGAATAGGTTTCCGTTGCAAGGTCATATGTGCTTCGGAGGGCGTCCGGTCCCCTTTTCTGTTATTGCAGTCGATGCAGGCACAAACCAGGTTTTCCCAGCTATCAAGGCCCCCCCTGGCTCTCGGCACGATATGGTCAACAGTCAGTGCAACCTCAGATTTGCCACAATACTGGCAACGGTGACTGTCGCGGCGAAGGATGTTTTTGCGCGAGAGGACGATTTTCTTGTAAGGAACGCGGACATAGACAGAGAGGCGAACGATGCTTGGAAAGGGCATCGTCAGGGTGACTGAGTGGAGGAATCTTCCTTCACATGAGGCTATCAATTCTGCTTTACCAAGATACAGGAGGACAACGGCCTTTTTGACATTGCACACGCTGAGGGGCTCGTAATTGTGGTTCAAGACGAGCACCTTACGATTCATTTTGCCGTTAGTTCCGATTGCTTCGTAATGCGCACTGAAGACGACAACACCTCCTCACAAAGTTAGAGCATTAGGCTCAATTGTTTCTTGAAGGATTGCGGTTTTTCCCCTGAAAAATATAGCGGAATTCACAGAAAGAGTCAACCTTTAGAAGCCTTTTTCTTGTATCTAGACTTGATTTCCAGAAGGGAATCCCCCCCAAATTTTTCCAAAAAGGCGTTCGCGATCACTGGAGCGATGACCGACTCTGCGATCACAGAACACGCTGGAACCGCGCATACGTCAGATCTCTCGTATCGTGCATCAACGACTTTTCTGGTTTTGAGGTCGATCGATTTTAAAGGATGCGCGAGAGTCGATATTGGCTTCATTGCTGCGTGCAAGACGATTATTTCACCATTGGTAACGCCGCCCTCAAGGCCGCCGGCTCTGTTCGTCTTCCGCCCTATCATCGATTCTTTCAGGAAAAACGCATCGTGAACCTCAGAGCCGAACTTTTGGGCATTCTGAAAACCATCGCCGATCTCTATTCCTTTCACTGCATGAATGGACATAAGGGCCTGAGCAAGTTGTCCATCGAGCTTTCTATCATGTTGAACATAGCTTCCGAGTCCGATTGGAACACCCGTAACGAGCACCTCAAAAACTCCACCAAGCGTATCTCCCAGTTTTTTCACTTTTCGAATTTCCGAAACAGCTTTCTCCTCAGTTGTTTTATCAAGAATGCGGACCTGCGATTTGTCAGCGATTTCAGCGACTTTATAAGCCCCACAAGACGCTTTGATGTATTTTGCCATTTCCCGATCCAGCATCGTGCGGTCTCGCAGCGCAGCGCGACCAATGCTCAGCACGTGGCTCCCCACAAAAATCCCGAACTCCTCCAGGAGCTTACGGACAAGAGTGCAGCATGCCACGCGCATGGCTGTCTCCCGCGCGCTGGCCCGCTCAATGGCATTGCGAACGTCATCATATCTATATTTGACATACCCAACATAATCGGCATGCCCGGGGCGTGGAATTGTTACCTTTTCAACATGCGAGCCGTCGCCCTCGACTGACATCTTCTCTTGCCAGTTCCCTGAGTCCTGGTTTCGAATGACCAGAGCTATCGGAGAGCCGAGGGTCTTGCCAAACCGCACACCTGCGAGGATTTCGACCTTATCCGTTTCGATTCGCATTCTCCCCCCGCGCCCGTATCCCTGCTGCCGACGACGCAATTGGTTGTTGATGTAATCAGTAGAAATGCTCATCCCCGCCGGAATTCCTTCAAGAATTCCGACCAGAGCCTTACCATGCGACTCCCCAGAAGTCAAGTACCGTATCAAGAGATGATTCCCGTTCCCATTGTGATTTAAGTAATTAAGCGAAAAATCATCGGAGTTTCAATAATCCTCTGTCCGGCTTAATGAAAAAGGCACATCCCGAAAACGAGATGTGCCTTTTTCCTGTCGAGGCTTCTTGTCTTCTTACTTTGGCATCTCGATGGCGACAAAACGGGTTCGTTTATCCTGTCCTTTTACGCGGAGCATGACCGCGTCGCCCGGCTTCAGTTTGCTCACCTCTGACTTGAACTCTTCAGGAGTGTCGAGGTTTCTATCGCCGAGTGCGACAATCACATCACCTTTTTGCAATCCGCGATCCTGGGCCGTGCTAAGCATTTCTACGTCATCAACAAGGACACCGTTTTCCACGTCGTATTGCTTTCGTGTCTTTGAATCGAGGGACTTGACAGCTATTCCCAATTCCTCCACTTCTATCTTCTTTGTTGCGGCGTTCTCATTGGTTTCAGGTGTTCTCCTGGATCTTTCCCGGGACGCGACAACTTCGTCTTCCTCGTCACGCGGCTTCAGAGTTACTTTTTTGTCAATGGTTCTCTTCTTTCGCCACACCTTCAGCGAAACCGACTCCCCGGGATTATGGCTCGCGATGAGTGTTTGCAGCTGGTTTGCCGTGTGCACTTCTTTTCCGTCGACAGACAGGATGATATCCCCGGCTTCAAGGCCGGCGTCTTCGCCGGCGCTTCCTGCATTAACCTCTTCGACAAAGACCCCCTGTGTCCTTTCCAATCCCTGTGCTTTTGCAATCGTCGCGTCGACGGACCGGATGCGGACACCGATATAGCCACGACGAACGGTTCCGTATTTGATAACGTCATTTGCAACTTTTCTCGCCAGGTTTATCGGTATGGCAAAACTGTAGCCTTGATAGCGTGCATTGGTCGTGGCAATTGCCGTGTTAATGCCGACAACCTCACCCCGAATGTTCACAAGGGCGCCTCCGCTGTTTCCAGGGTTGACAGCGGCATCGGTTTGAATGAAATTCTCAATCGCATACCCCGTGTTGTTATCCTCGATAATGCGGAGTGGCCGGCCAAGGGCGCTCACAATGCCCTGAGTGACAGTGGAGGTCAATCCAAGCGGATTGCCGATGGCGAACACAATGTGGCCGACATCAACTTCGTCAGAGTTTCCGAGGCTGGCAACCGGAAGGTCGCTTTCTTCTATCTTAATCACGGCGAGGTCTGTCAGTTTATCCGTGCCGACCAATTTTCCTTTGAATTCTCTCGTATCCGAAAGGCGTACCTTGATCCCTTCAGATTTCGCGTTGTCGATAACGTGATTGTTTGTGAGAATGTATCCGTTCGGTGCAATGATCACACCCGAACCCGCCCCTACTTCCGGCATTCGTCTTGGCGATTCAAACCTGAAGTCGGGAAAAAAATGAAAAAACTTTTGACCATCCCCGTCATCCGACCTTGACTGAGGTTTTGTTTCAACGGTAATGTACACGACGGTCGGCGTCACCTCTTTTGAAATGTTGTGGAATGCCTCGTTGAGAGCAAGGAGCGCGGCATTTGCTTTTACCGGCGGGCTGGACGCGCCCAGGGACACGTCTTCTCCGGCAAAAGATGCCCCAACACCCTTGAAACTCGAGACGAGAACCACGCCAAAAATTATTCCAAGCCCAATAAGAAGAACCGCTGTAAGAACAGACTTTGCCGACATAAGAAATTCATCCTCCTTTTGTATCAAACAAGATTTTCTGAAAAACTGCCGTTGATTTCAATGTTCTCGAATCATCAAAGTGATGACGTAAATACAAACGCAAAGTTTCGTCGATTTCGTTCCCGACGGATTCATCATATTCAATGAACGGAACAGATGCAAGGTGCTCATCCTGAAAATTCCGCAGCACGTCGAACGTTTCAACCCTTGCTTCGTGCGTTTCCGTCAAACTTTGCAAGAAAGGCTGTCCGCGCTCCCGGGGGTGCTTCATGCAGTTCGGGCAAACGACAGCCCCCTGAGGCACAAGAAACATGGCAACATCTTTGCCCTCAAAACCCTTCAAAGCCTTGCCACAACTCACGCAGAGTTCCAGCGAAGGTGCAAAGCCAAGTCGTGACGCCATCTGCAGCTCAAACGCTGGAAGTACCGACCGATAATGTTTTTCAGAATTGTCCAGAGTAGTCAGGCAGTCGGAAATGAGCGAGAACAGTCCTGCATTTTCTTCCTCGTCATGAGTAACTCGCTCCAACAGTTCAATCATGGCCAAACCTATCGACATTCGCTCCATTTCAGAATGCACCTTCTTGTGTACATCGAGAATGTCACATTGGGAAATCAACTGCAGATCTCTGTTCTGCTTCTTGTAGATGACCAAAGACACCCTCGTCATCGGCTCCAGTGCCGCTCCAAACTTGCTTTTCGTTTCCCGCGCACCTTTAGCGACAGCCTTCAGCTTTCCAAAACTTCGCGTGTAAAACGTCACGATCTTACTCGTGTCGCGAAATTTCATCGATTTGAGGACAATTGCTTCAGTTTTTGCTATCATTTCAAACTATCTCGGACTTCACATCGACGATGTTTTTTCGAAGCGAATCCATGGCTGCGTGATAAGGAGGCCGTAGGATTCCATGTTCAGTTATAATTGCAGAGATCAGTTCGTTGGGAGTTACGTCAAATGCGGGTGAAAACGCCTCCGTGCCGGTGGGTGCAAGTCGCTTACCGTTGACTTCAAGAATCTCCGATTGGCCTCGTTGTTCAATAGGAATATCTTTTCCATGTTCCAGCTCAAAATCGATAGACGACGTCGGGGCGGCCACATAAAGAGGCAGAGAGTGATACTTTGCTAGAACCGCAAGGTTGTATGTTCCCACTTTGTTTGCCACATCGCCGTTTGCAGCAATCCTATCAGCCCCGGTAATAACAGCATTGACAAGGCCCTTTTGCATGATATACGCTGCAGTGCTATCCGTGTTGACCGTGAAGGGAATCCCAAGCTTCCCAAGCTCCCATGCGGTCAATCGGGCACCCTGAAAAAGGGGACGCGTTTCGTCAATATAGACGTGTTTCAATCTCCCTTGTTCCCACGACGCGGAAATGACGCTCTGCGCCGTCCCCGAGCCGCCCGTTGCAAGACTACCCGTATTGCAATGGGTCAGGACGGCGGAACCCGGCTGCAACAGTTCAGCGCCCAACTCACCAATCCGGCTGCACATGAACTGATCTTCCGCGTGAATCTTCTGCGCCTCAGCCAGGAGTGCTCTTGACATCGCTTCGACCGGTTGGTCGGAAAATCGTTCAACCACCTGTCGCTGTCTTTTGAGAGCCCAAAAAAGGTTCACGGCTGTTGGGCGAGTTGACGAAAACAACCGAAGAGATTCGTCCAGGGCAGAGGCCGGATTGGTCAGGGGGCTCGCAACCATACGGGCAGCTGCAAGGGCAATTCCATAAGCAGACGCAATGCCTATGAGAGGTGCTCCACGAATTGCGAGACGCTTTATAGCGTCAGCAATCTCTTCAGGGTTATCCGTTTCGACATACCACTCCTCCGTCGGAAGCCTCGTTTGGTCGAGGAATCGAATCTTTCCACTTTTCCATTCAACTGGCCTGACCAATTACCGCCTTTCGTCGAATCGTGAGAGTTCCATGAACGACCGGAACCTGTCCTGTATTCTTAGGTTGGTGAGATCCCGCAGTCCATCGATGCTGAATTTCTCCACGCAAAATGACGCAAGGGAACTTCCATAAATAACTCCCCGCTTGAGGTTGTTCGTTGACAGGTCGTCGGTTTTTGCCAACCAGCCTGCAAAACCGCCGGCAAATGCGTCTCCGGCTCCCGTCGGGTCATATAAGTTCTCAAGAGGATACGCTGGGGCTGAGAAGATCGAATCTTCTGTGACAAGAACGGCGCCGTGTTCTCCCTTTTTGATAATGACAATCTTTGGCCCAAGCGCAATGATTCTTTTTGCCGCCTTGATGAGGTTGGGTTCCTGCGTCAGAAGCCGGGCTTCGGATTCATTAACAACGATCACGTCCATGACCTTCATCGTTTCCATCAGCTCCTTTGGCTTCGTCTCTATCCAATAATTCATGGTGTCGCCTATGACGAGCCTTGGTTTCTGAATCTGCTGCAACACCTGTCGTTGGAGGACGGGGTCGATATTCCCAAGACACACATAAGCGCTGTTTTTGTAGCTCGCCGGGATTATGGGATTGAACTTCTCGAACACGTTGAGTTCAGTGAATAGTGTGTCCCTGCTGTTCAAGTCGTAGTGATACCTCCCGCCCCAACGAAAGGTTTTTCCTTCCTCGACGATCTGCAATCCTTCAAGCTCAATATCGCGTTCCTCGAGAAATTCTATATGTTTCCTGGGAAAATCTCCGCCAACAACGCCAACTAATCGCACAGGAGCGGCAAAAAAACTTGCCGCAGTCGAAATATACACTGCAGATCCGCCCAAAGCCTCATGGGCTTTCCCGAACGGTGTTTCAACAGAATCAAGGGCAACGGAACCGACGACGAGTAGACTCAAAGTTTTTCCTTCAGGTTGTTACAGTTGTGAGCTCTAGAAGGCCGGCAGCTTCTTTACGACCCACTATGTATTCGTGGACCAGTTCAACACCCCGCTTCTGGCCAGGCCAAACAAGCATTGATTTTGCAGATTCCAACGCAAGCCATCGGGAGCTCTCATGCTCGTCCGAGAGTCTGACCTCAGTTTCCTTTGAAACTTCACCTGCAAAGAACACTGTGTGATGAATTGTATCCTGGTGTGCGACATAGAACGTATTCACGTATGGGACGCTCCAGAACTTGATTGGAACAACAGCCGTCTCTTCTTTTAGTTCTCGAAGAGCGGCATTGACGGCTGTCTCTCCTTCATGAATACTGCCAGTAACGATTTGCCAAATTCCGGGATAGATGCTGTCCGACTTGGAGCGTTTCAAAACCAGGTAGAGAGGTTCATCACCTTTGGATTTGAACACGCAGATTTCCACGATGCGAGAAACGACGTTTGGCATGAGCTCAACCGCGTTGCTTTCCGGACGCCAGCTTTCTCCTACCGACACGTAACCCACGTAGCCCTTCAATTTCGTTTGACGACAAGGGCCTCGATTTTCCTTCCTTCAATGAACCAAGCCGGAGAGGGCCTACGGAGATTCTTTGAAGGCCGATGACGTTGTAACCCAAAGCCTCCAGCATCCTTCGTATTTGGCGGTTCTTCCCCTCGCCGATAGTTATCTCAATAGTTGTAGGATCCACCATCCGACATTTTGCGGGTCTCGTTTGGTAAGGCTTCCCCTCCACAACGATTTCGACTCCTTCCGACAATCGACGAAGGTCCTTCTTGTCCAGGGGCCAACCAACGCGAACTACGTAGGTCTTCTCGACTCC
>CAYNRS010000041.1:0-1389 GCA_964399565.1 uncultured Ignavibacteriaceae bacterium | reverse complement strand
AGAACGAGTCCAGTGGTATCTTTGTCAAGCCTGCCAACAGGGAATAGACCTTCACCTTTTTTACCCGCGAGGTCATAAATCGTTTGTCGCCCTCGCTCGTCAGATGAGGTGACAACGATACCCGCCGGTTTGTTCATTATGAGATACCGCGGTGATTCCGATACAACAACTGCGCCGTTGAAGGAGATCTTGTCTTTCGCGAGGTCAACCCACCTGTTCGGGTTTAGTTCCTGCCTTCCGTTTACCAACACAGTTCCCTTTGATATCTCCAAAACAGCCTTTGACCTCGACACAATCCCTAATTTCGACAGTGCTCTTGCCAATGAAACATTTTGCGAGATGCGCGACGCCTGCATTGTCATGACTGTTTAGTTCATTCACCTGTCATGAAATATAACTCGATTTCCAAATAATGGAAAATCGGCCAGGGGCGTTTTTGTAAAGATCCGTTCACTTTCCAGCCAATCCAGGAACACCGCCAAGCGTTTTTGCGGCTCTTACAGCACGGCGTATTGCATCCGCAGTCAAATGGGCAGCAATCTCCGCAACTAAATCGAAATCTCCCGCAACCGTGTTCTGCGCCAGAGCAAACGTGACGTCACCATCAAACGAAGTATGAACAGGTGTAATGGCCCGAGCCATGCCGTCATGCATTCTTTGACACACACGGTGCAAATCGACCTTGCTCATGTTTGCATTTGTCGCGGCAACAACCAACGTCGTGTTTGTTCTTTCGAGGACTTTGCCCCTCACAAAAGTGCGATGGGGGTCTTGATCGCCCAAAAATGGTCCGCCCTCCGCCCTTGCACCCGCGAGGGTTCTCCCGTTTTCGTCTATCACGTCGCCAACCGCATTAACAACAGCAAAGGCCGCCACCTCAAGCTCTCCGGTCTTTTCCAAGGACGACCCAAATCCGCCTTTCATCCTGTATTCAATCCCCTTCCATTTGCCCACGGTCGTACCTACACCGACGCCCACATTTCCTTCCTGCAGAGCACTCTCAGATGCATTTTGACATGCTTTGTAGCCCGCTTCCGGGTCCGGCCTCTTATTGCTGTCACCAAAATTCAAATCGAACACGACGGCGGCCGGAACGATTGGGACTTTCACCCAAGGCGTTTCATAGCCGATTTTGTGCTCTTCAAGCCATTTCATGACTCCGTCAGCAGCGGCAAGCCCAAAGGCACTTCCACCGGTAAGGAAAATAGCGTGCACCTCTTGCATTGTCTTATCTGGAGCAAGAAGAGCAAGCTCGCGACTGCCGGGCGAGCTCCCGCGAACCTCGCAACTGGCTCGCGTCTTCGGGGGGCACAAGATGACCGTGCAGCCAGTGAGCGCTTCGACATCCGTGTAGTGGCCAATTTTGAAACCCGGCATTGAATCAATCAA
>CAYNRS010000040.1:0-8849 GCA_964399565.1 uncultured Ignavibacteriaceae bacterium | reverse complement strand
CGCCGCTCTCCTGTTCCAGCACCACGATATTGCCCTTTTTGTACTTCTGGCGAACCCCCAGTTTGACAATTCTGAGCAAATCTTTGTCTTCGAGGTCGGAGAAGATTGGAACGTTCCGCAGAAAGGCTATTTCTTCAGACATGGGGGAGTGTAAAGCTACGATGGATGAGATTGGTGGTGGATGAGAAAACCGCTGCCTGCGTCCTCCTTGTTCGGCATAAAATATATCTGCTCATGACCTGAAATGCAAGGAAATAAATGGCTCCCGAATGCTCATTCCAGGAGTAATTTGTATGCAAGCACGGCAAAACTGAGCTGCGTGATGGTGAATGAGATACCCGAAGTCTTATCCAGGCGACGTACTGAGTTCAAGACGTCCGGGTCCTTCGTTTGATTGTAATTGTCGAATTCCCTGTTGGCATGGTCTTTATAATATGCTGCGAGGAAACCGGAGACAATCATTGTTGCCCCCGCCGCATAGTTTACCCATTGCCCCTCCGGCTCGCCGTTCGAATCCGGAAAAAGAACATCTGAAAACTTCCACTCCTCGAGCGGGGCAACGAGGTCGAGGCGTGCGGTTCTCACGAAGTAGTCGCGCCCGCTGACGGGAATTGCCATGGGCTTGAACCCATCCTTTTGCAGGGTAAACTCTCCCATGAATGCTTCCGTTGCCTTGAACATGAATGGAGTTACGCCTATCTGGCGACCCTGGTAGCTCACCAACGAGCCAGAAGGAACAGAGTTCAAACTCGCGATGCCCTCCAACTCCCAGTTGACCGTTGTTTCATGGGCAGCATCAATCGCGACGCTTTCAACTTTGGACGAACCATTCCACGAAGTGCGAGTTGGATAAACAGCTTTTACAACGTGCTTTCCGGAATCTAACTCAATTCGATTTAAAGGCGTCACTCCGCGGAACTGCCCGTCGACGACTACTTCCGCGTTTTTTGGCACAGTATGAACACTCAGCCAGCCGACAGTCTTTGACTTTCCCTGGGCATGGAGGCCCATCACAACACAAATCATAACGGAGGCCAGCTGGAGCGTTTTCACTTCTTCTCCGGCGTAAATGCAATGAGCAAACGATCTTCTGATATCACAAGGAGCGTATTTCTCCAGAATACGGGAGAAACCTTGATCCTCCCCGGCGCTGAATATTGCCACATGTCTTTTCCACTTTCAGCGTCCAGAACCCGGAGCGTCCTATCCAGCGATCCAACGTAAATGGTGTTCCCGGCAACAAGTGGTGCGGTATTGATGCCGCTTTTTGTCGAGGCGCTCCAGACGGGAAATCCCGTTGTCACATCGAGCGCATAGCATTTGCCGTCAGCAGTACCGACGAAGACTTTTTTGCCGCTTGTCGAGGCTGAACCATAGATGACAGACTTTGTGTCAAAACTCCAAATCAGCTCTCCCGTTTCGCTCCGAAGACAATAAACGAAACCGTCGAGTGAACCGACCACAACCTTGCTTTCAAACACTATGGGCGTTGCAAACAAGCTTCCTTTCGTTTCGAACCGCCATCGGAGGTTCCCTTCCTTTGCGCCGAGTGCATAGACGGCTCCGTCGTCGCAACCGAAGAATACCGTTTCCCCATCCGAAGCCGGCGAAGAGCGTATCGGCTTTCTGTCGTTCCCTTGCCACGTTTTAAATTGCCAGATCTCGGACCCGTCATCGGCGTTCAAACAATGAGCTTTTCCCTCGAGCGTCGTAACATAGAGTTGCTTCCCAAGAAGGAGCGGTGACGACTCAATGGGTCCCAGAGCGACGGACCAGAAACGCTCAGAGTTTCTCAGACTGACGGAGACGATTGAATGATTCGAGCTCGATATTGGAACAAAGATATTTGACCCATTCCAGACCGGTGTACCAGCGATGGGGGCGTCGAAGCCGGCGTACGATGTCCGCTTGCCATTGAGCAAATTCACAGTCTGAATTTCGCCGTTCAACGTTGCGAGAATGATGACGCTGTCGCGTACCAACGGCGTTGCCAGAATCCCTGCGACGGTGTTGTGCTGCCACATCTCAACAAACGGTGGAACGGCTTCGGTGGAAGCCTGGTTGGTCCGGCTTGGGGCGCCACCGTATGTAACCCAATCCGCCTGCGCGATTTTCATGGCCCTCTCCACGTGAAGTCCGGCACATCCCGCCATTAAGAACAACGTGCAGACAGGTACGAGGAGCTTCGTTTTTGGATCACCACTCGACATCTAGAAATCCCATCCGAAAAAAAACTGATAAAAGAGCCCGTCCTGAAATTTTCCAAAGTTGCGTTCTATGCGCTTGCCAATGTCATAGCGCAGGACAAGAACGCCGCCGAGATTCAGACGTATTCCACCGCCAACGCTTCCCTTTGTATCTCTGTAAACCTCGTCCCATGCACCTCCAGCATCCGCAAACAACGCCCCGCGAATGGATGCGAAATTCACGCCTCCGAAAGGAAAGCGAATTCCCAGCTGGTCGATAAAAGGGAACCGGAGTTCCGTACTCGTCAGCCAGAGTTTTTTGCCGCGGATGGACCAACGCGGCCATCCACGCAAATCCCAGCTTCCTCCCATGAAAAACCTTCGCGCTTCTTTTCCTTCATTGTACCAGAGATGTGCCCGTGAGGCAAGCGCGCTCCGGGTTGAGAGTCGAAGATAATTCCTGTAGTCGGCAATCACCGAATAGTAACTGACGTTGGAATTCTGAACGTCGCTCGTATACGCCAGAGTGAACTTCATTCGGTTGCCGTCGAGCGGGCCACTGGGACCCCAGAGGGAGTTGTCCCACACAAAAGAAAACGCATTTGAAACGAGGAGAGCCTTCCGCGGCATCAATGCCGTAAATATATCTTTTTCAGAATTGCTGACAGTAACACCGGCCTCAATGCGTTTGAATTTTGAAAGAGGGTAACTCAGGACAAAATAGCCACCAAAGGAGCGCTCAAAATAAAAGAGGTCGGGGTCGGTCAGGTCGTACCGGTTGCCCGAGAAACGAAACACGCCGTAGGAGTAATTGGATCGATTGCTGAGGGAAATGCGGGAAATGGCAAAGTTGAAGCTCTCGAGCAGTTCGGAGCTCGATTGCGCGGTATTGAAAATGAGGAATTCGTACTGGTCATTCCCCAGGATATCGCTCATTGCAAGGGCGGCGCCACCGGACGTACCGAAAATCGGGTCGGTTGAGATCTGACTCTGTGCGATATCCAGAGTGTATTCGCCTGCGTATTTGAATTGGCCGACAAGGGAGGAACCTTCCAGTATCTTGCTTCGCCACGACGGCCCGATGTCCGTATAGTCAAACTTCTTCACGGCGGCCGAAGTGTCAAAACGAGCGGAGATGTCCTCGAGTGTTCGGATCTGAAAGCTAAAGTTTTCAAATGCTGTAAAATAAAGGTCGTCCGATTCTCCCCATGAAGGATCGAATGCGGCGGTGAGGATATTCGTAATTCTCCGCATGCTTTGCGTTCCCGAATTCCCCCCCTCCATCCTCATGACCCAGATGTTCTGCGCTCCCTCCGCGTCGGAGGTGAAGGCAAGCACTTTTCCGTCTCGGGACCATGATGGCGAATAGTAATTCTCGTTGCCGACCGTGAGGTAGTTTATCTGCGACGTCGCAACGTCGAACGAAAAAAGATTGTACTTCCCCCGTTCGCCCTGTGGTGTACGGTCGGAGCTAAAGACGAGAAGGTCTCCGCCGGGGGACCACGCGGGGTCGCGGTCATCGTAAAAATCATTCGTGAGTCGAAGCAGTGAACGCGAACCGCGTTCATAGACGTAAAGGTCGTTGTTTCCGCTCTTATCGATCGACGAAAATGCAAGTCGTTTTCCGTCCGGCGCCCACGAGGTGGAACCGATGACCACCAGGTTCCTGAATCGAATGGTCTCCTCAAGTTTATCGTTCCTGACGTCGTACAGATGCAGGGCGTCGTTTTCTCCACTTTTCGTAATAAACGCGAGAATTCCATTTTTCGAGATACTCATCCTCGCCTGAAAAAGATGAAACGCTTCGAACTCATCAGTGCGCTCTCCTTCAACGACGACCTCGGGTTTGGCCTTTTCCTCATTCAGATTGAGGCGATACACGTTTGTGTATCCAGTGTGATTGCCGATGAAGTAGATTTCCTTCTTCCCGTCATGAGCATAGAAAATCGGCTTCGAGTTGAAACCGACGTCGACAATGCTCTTTGAGACAATGCTCGGCATGTCTTCGTTCTTCACCACCGGATAGTATTTCTTTTTCAGGCGGTAAAGCCATTCCTCATCGAGTTCTTTGTACGACTTGCCAATCGTGCTCTTGACAACTTCACTGAAGGTCGAGGATCGCCAGAAATTTTCCAGGAGAAGAAGGATTTTTTCATCTCCATAGCGTTCCGCAATAAATTGCAGAAGGTTTTGCCCCTCCTTGTACATGAGGAAGGACCCGTAAATCCTCTCCATGTCGCTCAAGGAAACGATATAGTTGTTAATGGTGGCGTCTCTGAGAATCATCTCGGCCTGCGTGTCCCACTCCGTAGACCAGAATTCCGCCAGACCTTCCGTGAACCAGAGAGGCGGCAGCCTCTCCTGAGGAACCCTGCGGTCGAGCAGCACACGGTTGAGTTTGCTGTGCATGAACACATGCACAAGCTCGTGCCGTATGACGTGCCTGAACTGCGCCGTCGACCCATCTGAAGGAATAACAACACGACCCTTAAGAAACTCAAAGAATCCTCCGACGCCTTCGGGGATAAACCCCGGTGTCGTATTGGTCTGCTGAAAATGCAGATGAGAGCTGTAGAATATGAGGGGGATCCTGTGGTTGATGTTGTGATTGAATTTTTGTTCGAGGTGCTTGTAACCCTCCTCCGCAAAAAAAGCGCCCCTTTCAGCGAGCTCTTTCATCTCGGGATAGTAATAGATATCAAAGTGCTCCGTCCGAAGCGTTTGCCAATCGAACTCGGTGTACTGGACTTTGTTGCGGCCGAAGTAATAGAACTGCGCAGATGCACAACTGAACAGAAGAACGAGGAGAGCACTATGGCGTGCGAAGCGCTTCAATGTTGTCCTAGACTTTTGCCAGCTCACCCTTCAGGAAATCAATCACCTTCACCGGCGTCGGATCCTGGTTGTTGAGAATTGCGAGGTAAAAACTCACCCAGTCGCCGAAGTGGATAAGGGAAAACATACGCGCAAGCAGCGACGTACCTTCACTCCACACCTCCGTCACGTTGGGTGTATACTGACCGACGATATCTTTTGTGATACGTTCGCGAACTGCAACCCTCTTATGCGTTTCATTATCCTTCAAAAAGATCACATGCATCTGTTTCATCAAATCTGTTAACACTTTCCACCCCACCAGTTCGTTGTGGTTCATCTCGGGCAGGACGTGGCCAAACCCAAGCTGTTTGGCATTTTCCGCAAACTGACCCCGCCATCTGATGTTGATTGCATCAAGATGCTCATTCGCAGAGTACACTATCGGGAGCCTCCCTTTGAGCTGTTGCGCCAGGCGCAGTGCTGCGTTTTCGGGAGATTCGGGGTCAGAAAAAACCATGCTCTTCAGTTGCAGGAGATTGACCGTTTCTTTGACATCCTTGTCCTTTGATTTCACCAATCCAAGTTTTGAGAGAATCATCAACAATGGAAAAAACGAATAACCGAGTGCAGCCCGCGGAGAATAACCGGCCGGTATTTGTACCCACGGCTGTTTGTATTTTTTCGCCAGTTTTTGCGTCTCTCCTCCCGTGCTAATACAGGCAACCTTGGCCTTTCGTTTCGTTGCATCTTTATGCGCTGCGATTGTCTCCTCCGTATTCCCGGAATAACTCGAAACGACGACGAGGCTCCTTTTGTCAACAAACTCCGCCAAATAATAGTGCCTGTTGATGACGAATGGCACGGAGAGCTCGTCTGCGAGATAAGAGCGGAGTAAATCCCCGCCGATTGCCGACCCGCCCAATCCTGTGAGGACAATATTCTGAATTCCTCGCACGTTGAGTTTTACCTTTGCCCCCTTGCCGATTTTCACTCCATCTTCAACCTGTTTGTGGAAATCGCGAATCCAGAGGTACATCCCTGACGGATCCGCCCGTTTGATGTCTTCGAGTGTCATGGTCAGTTCCTTGTTGTGATGAATAAAAGTGAAAGATGCATGAAGGGATTATCCTGTCGGTATATCCGGGAACTTCTCTTTCATGATCCGTTGCAAGTAGGTTTTGATTTCATCCTCCGTCTGCATTTCCAGCACTTTGTCTGCAACATGTTTCGCTTCTGTAAAGTGGACCGAACGAATAATCTTCTTGATCTCCGGGAGCATGGTGGGAACGACGCTGAACTCGTCGAGTCCTAGCCCCAGAAGAAGCAACGTGGCCAAGGGGTCTCCTGCCATTTCACCGCACATGCCCACCCAAACATCTCCCCTCTTCCCGCGCTCGATGATCCTCCGCAGAAACCGCACGACGGCCGGATGGAATTCCTGGTAGAGAGAGGAAACAATCTCATTTCCACGGTCAACAGCAAGAAGGTATTGAATCAAATCGTTCGTCCCGATGCTCAGGAAGTCAACTTCTTGTGCAAGGTCTTCGGCAATGACTGCGGCAGAGGGTACTTCTACCATCACACCGATCTTGATGTTTTCATCAAACAGGATGTCTTTGGACTTCAACTGGCGTTTTGCCTCTTCGAGGAATTTCTTTGCGCTTCGCACTTCTTTTATGCTGGAAATCATGGGGAACATCACGGCGACATTCTTTCGCGTGCTGGCCCTTAAGATTGCCCTGAGTTGATCGAGGAAGAGGTCTTCTTTATCCAGCATCACGCGGATTCCGCGCCATCCGAGAAAAGGATTCTTCTCGGTGACTGCTTGCATCATCAGTTTATCGCCGCCAATATCAAAAGTTCTGATGATGACCTGTTTCGGATACAACGCCTCAGCAAGAATTTTATACTGATGGACCTGTTCCTGTTCTGACGGAAAGACTTCTTTGCCGAGCAAAAGAATTTCGGAGCGATACAGCCCCACACCGTCAGCGCCCTGCATTTTCACAAACTCAAGCTCCTCGACCAGCTCGATGTTCGCGGCGAGCTGGATCCTGTGCCCGTCAAGTGTTTCGGCCGGAAGATCGCGGAGGGCGGATAGTCGTTCTTCGAATTCTTTGTATTCTTTTTGCTTTCGCTCATACTTGCGGATTGTGCCTTCTGATGGATTGATAATCACTATTCCGCTATAGCCGTCCAGAATCATCGTGTCGCCGTCATGCGATTTTCCCGCGACATGCGGCAATCCAACGACCGTGGGGATTTTCATGGCGCGGGCCAGAAGCACGCTGTGCGAAGTTGACCCCCCGATCTCAGTGGCGAACGCGAGGACTTCATTACGACTGAGTATTAAAGTGTCGGCTGCTGAGAGGTTTTGCGCAACGACGATATTCGAGCCTTCGAATTTCGATACCAATCGTTGCTCCTGAAGGTTACGGAGGATCCTGTTACGGACATCTTCGAGGTCATTCGCTCGCTCCCGAGTGTACTCGTCCTTTGCTGCAATCATGAGCCTGTGATATTTGCCGATCTCATCATGCACAATAAACTCTGCGTTCTTCTTTTCTTTTCGAACCCTGTCAAAGACAGTACCGAAAATTATCGCATCATCCAGAATCAAGAGTTGTGCTTCGAGGATTTTGGCCTGGTTGTTCCCCAGCTTCTTTTCCGCGAAATCGTAGATTTTTCTGAGCTCTTTTTTGGACCTGGCAATGGATTGCTCGAGGCGTGTGATCTCGTTTTGGATGTCGCCGTCCTCAAGAGACCGTTCCTCAACGGTCGGCTCGTGTTTTCTGAAAAGATAAACCGGCCCTTTGGCAATTCCGGGCGATGCCGGGATTCCCTTGAGAATAAACTCGGGTTTCTTTGGCTCGGTCATTGTGTGTTCTCGCGACGCATCCGGAGCGGTCTACATTTCCTCGTCAAAGCCACGGTCAAAAAGATCCGCCATCGCTTTGGTCGCTTCCTCTTCATCTACCCCGGTGAACCTCAACAGCATCTTCGCCCCTTGTTCCGCTGCGAGGGTCATCACACCGATGATACTCTTTCCGTTAATTTCGACGCCGTCTTTCTCGATATAGAAATCTGACTTGAATTTCGCGGCAAGTTTCACAATGGATGCGGCAGGTCTGGTATGAAGCCCCATCTTGTTTCTAATCGTAACTTCTCGCTCGATCATTCACCAGGGCTTTCTAGAAAGTTCGGTGCATGAGCATGTCGGCAAACCACGAAAGCATCGAACGCGCATCGGAATCGCGGAGCTGCTGAAGTTGAGATTTGGCAACCGCGATATCATTTTGAACCTGTGTGCGTGCCGCATCAAGCGCACCAGTTCGCTCATAAATGCTCCGAAATTCAGCAACGCGTTTCTTCGAGATACCACCGTTCTTCATGAAACTCGACAGGGTGGCTTTGTCTTTGCCTTTTGCACGTTTCAATGCCTCGAGAAGCAAAAAAGTCTTCTTCCCCTCAACGAGATCTCCGCCGATGGTTTTTCCAAACTTTTTTTCGTCCCCTATGATATCCAGCAGGTCGTCCTGAACCTGAAATGCTCTGCCGACCGAATCTCCATAAGTGCGTAGCGCCTTGAGTTCTTCACGCCCCGCGTTGCCGATCAGCGCGCCAATCTCGGAGGCAACGGCAACCATGGCTGCGGTCTTCTTCCGTATCATGATCAAATACTCCTCAACAGCAACCTTTCGTCTTGTCTCAAATTCCTTGTCATATGCTTGACCTTCACAAACAACCACAACGCCCTCGGTAAAGGCCTTGCTTATTTCCTGAATGCGCGGTGAATTCGTCCGCAGCAACGCTCGGTACGCAAGGGCAAGCAGCGCATCGCCGGCC
>CAYNRS010000039.1:8548-8912 GCA_964399565.1 uncultured Ignavibacteriaceae bacterium | reverse complement strand
GCATCGTGAACGTGAAATGTTCAAAGGGCCAGGGGACGACGTTCAGTATCTACTTGCCTCTTTCCAATGGAGTGGGACGATGAGACGGCCAACCGTCATGGTTGTGGATGATGATCCAAAGATTCTCTTTGCTTTTCAAGAGGTGTTGCGAACTGAAGGATACAGGAGCGTGACGGCAAAGGATGGCGAGGACGCGTTGGACAAAATTGCATCCAAGAATCCCAACGTCATTTTTCTCGATGTCACCATGCCAAAGCTGGACGGTCTCGAGTTGTTAAAGCGGATGAAGGAAAACAAAGAACTCGCTCCCGTCATTATTATTACGGGTTATGGAACGATGCAGACGGCGATCAACGCGATGCAG
>CAYNRS010000039.1:0-8538 GCA_964399565.1 uncultured Ignavibacteriaceae bacterium | reverse complement strand
AGCTCGGCGCTTTTGAGTATCTCACCAAGCCACTCGACGTGGCGAAGATCAGAGAGGTAACGCAGAAAGCCCTGGCGAGCACACAGAGTTCGAAGCTCTCCGGACATCAATCTCTCTACGTTGGAGATATGGTTGAGCCGTACGAGCTGGTAGGCAACAGCCCAACCATGCAGGAGGTGTACAAGCTGATCGGGTCTATTTCAACGACGCCGAACCATACGTCGGTGATGATCCTTGGTGAAAGCGGGTCGGGAAAAGAGCTCGTTGCAAGGACCATTCACAAAACAAGCGCGAATGCCAGCCAACCCTTTGTTCCCATCAACTGTACAGCCTTGCCCGAGCCCCTGCTTGAATCTGAACTGTTCGGCCACGAGAAAGGAGCGTTCACCGGCGCACTTGAGCGTAAGCTGGGCAAGTTTGAAATCGCCCAAGGGGGAACGATCTTCCTCGACGAAATCGGAAACCTCTCTCCTGAGCTGCAGCAAAAGCTTTTGCGGGTGTTGCAGGAGCGCGAGTTTGAGCGGCTTGGCGGAAACACATCCGTCCACGTTGATGCGCGATTCATTGCGGCAACAAATCGGGACATTACAACCGAAGTCGAGAAAGGGAACTTCAGGGAGGATCTGTTCTTTCGGCTAAAAGTTGTGACCGTGAACCTGCCTCCGCTCCGTGAGCGAAGAGAGGACATCCCGCTGCTTGCCAACTACTTCTTAAAAAAATACAATGAACAGCTGAAGAAATACATCAAAGGCTTTTCGAATGAAGCGATAACGCTCCTCCAGAGGCATTCGTACCCTGGCAATGTCCGCGAGTTAGAGAATGTGATTGAGCGGGCAGTCATGTTGACAAAAGGTGAGGTTATTCTCCCAGACTCGCTGACCGAACCGCTCCCTTCGACTTCCCATCACGCAGTTTCACTTCCGATCACAAGTCAAACATTCAGCAAGTCGCGGACCGATATATTAAACATGTTTGAGCGACAGTTTGTCTCAGAGCTTCTGGCCAAACATCGCGGTAATGTCACCGCAGCCGCAAGATCTTCGAGAATGACCCGCCAGAATTTTCAAAGGTTGATGACAAAGCATCACCTGCTCGCCAGGAAGTACCGCAGCTAAAGTTACTTACTGCAAGTTTCGACAAGTGCTCCTTTACGCGCTGCCAAGGGCGTATTGACAGCTTGCCTTTTTTCCAATCAAGCGTTTGTCAAACATTCCCTGACATTCCTCCCGTTTTAGTGGTATACCTGCGTTTCGTTCCTCTGGCATGCGCATTGATGTAAACTCGCCGGCAAACAAGAGAGGCGATGTCTTACTTACCAAAAGTCCTGGTCGTTGATGACGACATTAACATTCTTGCTGCGTTCGAAGATTTTCTGAGGAGAGAGCATTGTTACATGGTGGCGGCCTCCTGCGCCGAAGAAGCGTTTGAGAAACTCCGAGAGCATCATGTGGATTTGCTCGTCACAGACGTGAGATTAAAAATGCGATCTGGCGTCACCTTTCTTCTTGATGTTAAAGGGCAACGACCGAAGCTCCCCGTTATCGTGATTACGGGTTATCCCGACCTCGTCACAGAGAAAGACGCCAGAGCATACGGGGCCGATTACTTTTTTTTGAAGCCATTAGAACTTGATAAGTTGCGAGAAGCCGTAAGGTCGTGTTTGCACCTCAACGGTAGCGGCATTCATCGAGATTATTGATTGTTCATCGAAAGTAGTTGAACAACAAGGAGATAAAATCATGTTGTTTCGTCGACTAGAACTCTGGTTCCCATTTTCAGTTTGTATGGTGGTGATCATTGTGTCTCTGGGATTTGTCCCTCGAATGACAGCACCACGTGAGGATGATCGGACGGTGGAACAAGGGCAGCGCGTCTTTGAGAGATACGGTTGCTTTGTGTGTCATGGTAATGAAGGCTCGGGAGGAGTTAGAAACAGGAACTCAGCAACGGGTGGTGTCGTCACTGCTCTCACGTATACGTCGAGAGCGTTCAATGATGCTGATTTGAAGGAAAGGATTATCAAAGGTCCTTCACTGGTGAAAAAGGCTGATCCGAGGGGGTCAATGCCACCACTTTCCATGCCTGCCTTTCGCGGGCTTATTTCGGATGCGGAACTTACAGACCTTGTTGCGTATCTCCGCAGTCTTACTCCCGAAGTGGACGAAGAGCCGAAGGTCGTAAGCCAAGAGAGGCCACCGGTGCCAGAATACATGTTGGCGAAAAACAACTGCCAGATTTGCCATAATCTCGTGACCGAAAATTTCAAATCCAATCCTCACCATGGAGCAAATGCGACTCTGAAGGGAGACGACGAAGGCATCGTTTGCACAACCTGTCACGGAGATGGAAACAGGCATGCGGCGGGTTACGGTGATCCCGAGATGATTGTGCGATTTAGCAAGGAGGCATCCACCAGTATCACTGAGAAAAATACCGCTTGCCTCCAATGTCACGAGAAAGGGATTCGACTATACTGGAAAGGGAGTACGCACGAGTCGAAATCGCTGGCTTGCGTTGATTGCCACAAGATCATGGAGCCGGCTTCCGCGCAAAAGCTTTTCACGAAGATCAATGAACTTGAGACGTGCTTCCAATGTCATCAACAGCGGAGAGCACAATTGCAGCGGTCCTCTCACATGCCTTTCCGTGAGGGGAAAATGAAGTGCACAGATTGTCACAACCCACACGGCACAGCAAATGACAAGCTCTTAACCGAAGCGACTGTCAACGAGAATTGTTACAAGTGTCATGCAGATAAACGCGGTCCGTTTCTAACGGAACATCCTCCGGTAGTGGAAAATTGCTTGAATTGCCACGAGCCGCATGGTTCGAATCACGAGAAGCTCTTGGTGGTTGATCGGCCGAGGCTTTGCCAGCGCTGTCACATCGAGGCGCGGCATCCGACACAGCCACAGTTGGCTACTGCACGCTTTGCATTCAACCGTTCTTGTCAGAACTGTCACTCCCAGATCCATGGTTCAAACAGTCCATCGGGGGTGAGGTTCCATCGATAAGATGATAAGTTTAAGTCCCTCTTTAAGAACTTAGAAACTTTAGAATGGAGATTGCAAATATGAAGACCAAATGGTTTGGGATTGTACTGATAGCTGCGATCCTCGTGCCGGGCTGGGCGATACCAGCGCGTGCGCAAAGCGTGACAAACACACATGTGCAATTGGGCGGAAGGCAATTCAATGGAACGCTGGGTTCATCGAAATTTACTGAGTATCGAGATTTGCCCGCCGGACTGTTTCTCAGAACCTTTTCGCTCGATTTCATGAATACCGACTACACGAACATCCTTTCGTTTTCAGGCGGGAATGTAGGGCAGCGGGATCAGACCTTTGCGGCTCAGTGGGGAAAGCGCGGAAGTTTCAAGCTGGAATTCGATTGGGATCAAATTCCACATAATTATACCAACAGCGCAAGAACGGTCTTTAGTGGCGCCGGAAGCAGTGTACTTCTGATGCCCGACCTCCTTCAAAACAGATTGCGCACAATCTTGACGACAGACATCAATCCCAGCGTCTCCGGAGTCCAGTTCGATACACTGGCGATCACCAATCTTGTTCTCGGGAGCGCCCGCGGAATTGACATGGTGTCACGGCGAGAAAAGGGGAGAGCCGTCTTTAGCTACTCTCCCGCGGAGGAATTTGACATCAAACTGCGATATACAAACGAGCAGCGCTCCGGAACGAAACCGCTTGGCGGTAACTTCGGCTTTAACCCTGTTGAGCTCATCGAGCCGACGAATTATCGCACACAAGAAGCAAGTACGAACCTCGAGTACGCCGCGAAAGATTGGAACGTTCAACTTGGCTATTACGCATCTATCTTTGAAAATGCCATTGATGTCCTTGTCTGGGATAATCCCTTCCGTGAGATCGATGCGGTTGGTGCGGCATCACGCGGCAGGATTGATCTCTATCCAAACAATACAGCACAAAATGTCAGTTTTTCCGGAGCTGCGAATCTCCCCTTTTCCACACGGCTCATGACGACCGCATCGTACGGTTGGCGCCGACAAGACGACAAGTTTATGCCCTATACCATCAATGCGGCGCTTGATACGGTGGCAAACTTCCCGACGCTACCGGCAACGAGTCTCAATGGGAAAGTGGGCACGACGCTCGTGAACGTCTCGCTCACGAACCGCTTTTTCTCATCAATCTGGTTCAGCGCTCGGTATCGATTCTACGACTACGATAACGGAACACCCAGTCTCATCTTTCCGGCGTATGTTCAGACAGACAACAGCATCACTCGGGTTCAGCGGCGGAACGCAGTGATTAGCTATAAGAAAAAGAACGCCTCGGTTGACGCGACGCTGCGCATGGTGGAAGATGTCTCTTTCAAGGTCGGATATGAGAGGGAAGATTGGAACCGGCAACATCGAGATGCGGAAAAGACTGAAGAGAACATTTACAAGGCTTCGCTTGACTATACTCCTCGTTCGTGGTTTCTTCTGAGAACAACCTATTCTTTCGGGGCGAAGAAAACGCCGCATTATGACTGGGAAGAAGTAGCATACGAAATGTTTCCTGCGGGTGAGCCTGCCGGGACATTAGGACAGCTTCCGCAGTTGCGGAAGTTCGACCTTGCCACGCGCTATAGGAACCGGGCGAATGTCCTTGCAAATGTCACGGCGTTGGACATCTTGACAGTTACCGGTTCGTACGGGATGGCGAATGATGAGTTCAAGGAATCTCAGTACGGGATGCGCTCGAATAAATCGAACAATCTCTCCCTTGATGTCTCCTTCAACCCCACGTATGACCTCGCCCTCTTTGTAAGCTACACAACAGAGAATTTCAATTATACGATGAAGTCAAGGCAGCGAAGTACGGCGGCAGTTGACACGGCAAGCTACGATTGGAACAGTGATCTGAAGGACGCAATACAAACTCTTACGAGCGGATTCTCTTGGGCTGTTGATCCGGAGAATCTAGATTTCTCGATGGACTTTAGTCTCTCAGACGCTAAAGGCATAATTGCGACAAAGGCGACAAGCAATCCTGCTCTGGTTCCAACTGCTGAGGACTACCCTGATACTCGAAGCATACTTCGCCAACTGCGTGCCTCTGTGGGCTACCGCTTTACCGAGTACTTCACGTGGCGCCTCGAGTACCGATTTGAGAGCTACACTGAATCGTATTTTAACCAAGATGTGATGGAACCGTATATGGTCCCCGTCGATCCAGGCGCATCGGGAGCGGTGTTCCTCGGAGCGAGACAGCCGCGCTATTCTGCGCACATGCTGTATCTGGTTTTGACTTATACACTCTAATACAAAAGGAGTCACGGACATGGTGAGAAGAATTTTTTGCTTAAGCTTTTGCATCACTTCAATCTTGTGGATGAGCAATGAATCGGTAGCCGGCGATATCAAGGGGAAAGTGAAAGCTATTGGCTTCAAGAACAGCGGAAACACCGTGATTTACATAGAAAGAATTGAAGGGAAAAAGTATGACCCGCCAAAAGAGCCGGCAGTTATGGATCAAAAGCACCTCACGTTCATACCACACGTTTTGCCGATCCTCGCCGGTACAACGATCGATTTTTTAAACAGTGACGATGTTATGCATAACGTATTTTCCCCGGACAAGTGTGTGGAGAAATTCAACCTTGGCACATGGCCGAAAGGGCAGATCCGGTCGTACACGTTTAAGAACCCCGGCTGTGTGCCCGTCATGTTGTGTAATGTCCATCCGGAAATGGAAGCGTATGTGATCGTTCTCCAGACGCCTTATTACGGCGTGAGCGCAAAGGACGGCAGCTATGAAATCAAGAAGGTCCCTTCAGGGAAGTATGAGCTGAAGATCTGGCACGAAAAACTGACGGGCTCTTCGGTTACAGTGGAGGTTCCTGAACAAGGGGAAGTTGTCGTTGATTTTGAGGTGAAAAGGTAAGGACTCACCGGAAATTTCCTGCTTTTCCCGGCATACAAAGGAGGTGAAGAACCATGGAGAAAGAGTTAGTAGTTCGCGGTTGGGCCGTTATGGGTTTTGTTGTGGGGCTCCTGTTTTTTCTGATGCAGACAGACTCACGCGGTGAGGCCCCTCAGACGTTCAAGCTTCTTATGGAACCCAGTGCACTCGTACTGGCTGCCGCCGGGCTGATGGGAGTTTCTTGCGCATTATTTGCGCTCTCATTTCTCAAGATCAGCAAAAAGCACAAGAAGGCGTAGCTCATTGGATCATCAGCTCAAGTTTGTCAACCTCGAATGGCTTGATGCGAACTTCCCTTGCATGGCGGCATGCCCTGTTCACACGGAGGCGGGCAGGTACGTAGCTCTTATCGAAGAGGGGCGCTATAACGAAGCATATCGCGTTGCTCGTCGGCCCAATCCATTTGCCTCCATTTGCGGGCGAATTTGTGCAGCCCCGTGTGAACCTGCATGCAGGAGGGGCAAACTCGATCAACCGATTGCCATTCGCGCTCTGAAACGATTTGTTTGCGAGCGCTACGGCGTCGAAAGCATGGTTGACCTGGAAAAACTGAAGGAAGTTTTTGGCAAGACCGTTAAGAAGAATGGAATCAAAGTAGCTGTCATTGGGGCGGGCCCTGCGGGGCTTTCATGCGCCCATGACCTTGCGCTGCTCGGATACGATGTGACAGTCTTCGAGGCCCAATCCGTCGCAGGAGGGATGTTGCGGCTTGGTGTTCCCGAGTATCGGCTCCCCCGAGAACTTATTCGTCTCGAGGTTAACACGATTCTGAGTCTGGGCGTTGAGCTTAAGCTGAATTCTGCGGTCGGCCGCAATTTCACCATTTCCGACCTGAAAAACCAGGGCTACAAGGCAATGTTTCTCGGAATCGGTGCGCACAAGAGCCGTGACCTGAGAATCGAGGGAGTAGAATTGGACGGTGTCCTCCGTGCCGTAGATTTTCTTCTCAATGTCAATCTGGGCTACCGGGTAGAGCTAGGGAACAAGGTCATCGTGATCGGAGGTGGAAATGTCGCCATCGACGTTGCGCGCACAGCAGCCAGACAGGAAAAGGTAGAGGTGGGACATGTGACAGAAGTTGCCGAGGCGCTCGATGTGGCTCGTTCTGCCGTGCGATTTGGCGCCAAAGAAGTGCATATGGTTTGCCTTGAAGATTGGCACGAGATGCCTGCCACAAAGGAAGAGATTGCAGAGGCAATGGAGGAGCACATTCACATTCATCCGCGAAACGGTCCGAACAGGATTGTAGGCCGGGATGGCAAGGTGACCGGCTTCGAGACGATTGACTGTGTTTCAGTTTTTGATGAGCAAGGACGGTTTAACCCCAAGTTTGCTGCCGGCACGGAACAAACAATCGAAGCGGACACGGTTATTATGGCGATCGGTCAATCGTCTGATTTGTCATGGGTTCGACCAGAAGATGGAATCGAGATTACACCTCGCAACACGATCAAGGTGGACAATACAACATTAGCGACGAGTGCCCCGGGCATCTATGCAGGGGGTGACGTGTCTTTTGGGCCGCGTAATGCGATTGATGCAATCGCAAACGGTAAAAAAGCAGCGCAGTCAATTCATAAATATATCACGGGGAAAGACGAAAAGGATGTGGGCATTGCTTTCCATGAAAGAGAAATTGAAATCGTTGTCCACGACACGAGGGTGTACAGTCGCCCATGGGGATTTGAAAAGGCTCAACGTGTGCCGATTCCCGCACTTCCTATTGACCGTCGAATCGGAGTTGCCCAGGTAGAATTGGGTTACTCAGAAGCTCAGGCGCGGAGTGAAGCATCCCGCTGTCTTCATTGCTGGGTGAATACGATCTTTGAACCCAACGGAGAAGACTATGGAACCGAGTGCATTCTTTGCGGCGGTTGTGTTGACATATGCCCTGAGGATTGTATCGAGCTGGTTTCGCTCGATCGGCTTGAGGCGGATGAAGCACTCACCAAAGACTTGCAGGAAGAGTACGACATTGTCATCGAAGGTGAGAACTCTTCGGAGATCGGCGCCATCATGATCAAAGATGAGGATATCTGCATACGCTGCGGCTTGTGTGCAAAGCGTTGTCCGGTAGGATGCATCACCATCGAGGGATATCACGCATCGGAAGCTTTACTCGTTCAATGAAAAAGTGAAGACCAACAATGGCAGAGGAACCAAAAAAGGAACACGGTGAACCTATTACGCGGCGCCATTTTCTTGAGGCCATTGGCGGAGGGGCAATTGGAATAGCTGCGGCCGGAAGCGCGGTCCTGACTGCACAGTTTCTTTCGCCGAATGTGCTTCGTGAGCCTCCGTTAAAATTCAAGGCCGGCAGCGTTGAGGAATTTCCTCCGGCGTCGGTTACGCTGAACAAGGAGCAAAAAGTATTCATCGTCCGCGCAAAGGAAGGTTACTTTTATGCTGTTTCCGGAATTTGCACCCACCTCGGCTGCATTGCCAATTGGAAGTCTGAGGAAGGGATCATTGCCTGCCCGTGCCACGGGAGTAAATTCGACAGAGAGGGAAGGTTTCTGGAAGGACCAGCGCCGCGGTCGCTACCAAGGTTTTCCATGTCCATGGACGACCAGGGGCAAATAATTGTCGA